>JBAQGU010001102.1:0-4482 GCA_049287975.1 Roseiarcus sp. | reverse complement strand
AGCCACGGCCGGCTTCAGGCCGTAGCCGGCGAGCATGGACATAGGCGGCGAGCAGGGCGCGAAGGTCTTGCCATACCAGAGGCCGGCGACCGCGAGAGCGCCTAGAATGACGACGGTGATGAGTGCGCGGCGCATCGCTAGACCTCCTCGGCGATTTTGCCCAGCGCCGGCGCCAGCGCGCCCGCGAGCAAAGCCTCGAGAACGCCCAACGCCATGGCCGCTGCGGCCTCACGATCGAAGTCGGGCTCGAGCGCGAGTCGCTTGAACAGTCCGCTGACCAGCGTGAAGATGACTGTCGCGGCGAACACGGGGTCCAACGTGGCGCCCGCGGAGCGTGCCGCCTCGACGGCGTGCAGGACCTTTGTCAGCCCGGCGAGCACATCAGCGTCAACGGCGGCAGTGATCGCCGCGACCCGCGGATTGCGCCCGGCTTCCGCCCAGATTTCCACGATCATGCGGGCCTTTTCCGTCGGACGGGAAAGCAGATGCTCGCGCAACGTCGTAGCGAGCGCCTCCCTGAGGTCGAGGCGGCCGATCAGTTCCGAGAAAACCTCGGTGCGCTGCACTTGGTCGGCCATGCACAAGCCCTCGACGATCGCCTCCTTGGACGGGAAATAGCGGTAGAGATTGCCAGCGCTCATGCCGGCTTCCTCGGCGACGTTCTGCATCGTCGTCGCGTGGAAACCGAAGCGAACGAACGCGCGCTCGGCGGCGGCTACGATATGCGCGCGCCGTTCGGCATCCGCCGTACGTTTGGGCGCCGTGGAGGTTGAAACGCGAGCGAGGGACATCGGGAGCCCAGTGAGAATGAACGTTCATTCTCCTGCCCGCTGATTGTGGCGCGAACATGTCCTCGAGCTGCTGCCCGCGGTTAGCAGGCCCGCGAACGGTTCAGTCGAAGCGCCGGAACGGCCGCGTCACAGCCGTCGCGAGCGCACGTCGGGCAGAAAATAGGTCAACAGGCCGATCGCCGGCAGGAAAGCGCACAGCCGATAGACAAAGGTCAGGCTGGTGTAGTCCGCGAGCAGGCCTAGCGCGGCCGCGCCGATCCCGCCCAGCCCGAACGACAGGCCGAAGAACAGGCCCGCGATCGCTCCGATATTGCCGGGGGCCAGTTCTTGCGCGTAGACGACCATCGCCGAGAACGCCGACGACAGGATCAGTCCGATTGCGACGCTGTCGACGACCGTGCCGACGAGGCCGAGATGCGGCAGCAGCAGGGTGAACGGCAACACCCCGAGGATCGAAACCCAGATTACGTACTTGCGCCCGATGCGGTCACCGATCGGGCCGCCCGCGAAAGTGCCCGCCGCGACCGCGCCGAGGAAGACGAATAGCAGAACTTGCGCCTCCTGGAGCGAGACCTGGAACGTCTGGATCAGATAGAACGTGTAATAGCTGTTGATGCTCGCGAGATAGAAAGTCTTCGAGAACAGCAGCACGACGAGGATTGTCAGCGACCTGACGACGATCGCGCGCGGCAGCGTCGGCGGCGCGGCCGAAACCGACCCCGCCGCCTTGCGGGCGGCGCGATGGGCGACGTGCCATTGGGCGACGCGGCTGAGGATGATCACCGCGACGAAGGCGAGCGCGGTGAAGGCGAGCACCGAACGCTGGCCGCCGGGAACCACGATGAACGCGGCCATCAACGGCCCCAGCGACTGGCCGAAATTGCCGCCGACCTGGAACAGGCTTTGCGCGAAGCCATGCCGCCCTCCCGACGCCGCCCGGGCGACCCGCGAGGCCTCGGGATGGAAAATAGCGCTGCCGACGCCGATCAGTGCGACCGAGCCGAGCAGCATCGGATAATTCACGCTGAAAGCAAGAAGGACCAGTCCGGCCATCGTGAAGGCCATCGCGGAGGGCAGCCCCCAGGGGACCTGCCGGCGATCGGTGAACATCCCGATGAAAGGCTGCAGCAGCGAGGCCGTCACCTGGAAGACCAAGGTGATCAGCCCGGTCTGGAAGAACGAAAGCGAGTATGTATCGCGAAACACAGGATAGAGCGCCGGCGCGAGCGACTGCATCATGTCGTTCAGCATGTGCGAACCGCTGACGGCGAACAGAATGCCGATTGCCGTCGTCTGCGCGGCGGCGACGCGAGCAGTTTCGAACGCGGGGGCGGGCCCGCGGACTTTTTGGGCTAGAGTCACGAAAAATCCCCTTCGCGCGATCTGCGGAAATCGGGCGAGGCGCTGTACATAGCGCGCACCAACCTTCTCGCCTAGCCCGTGCGTCGCGGGCTCGAGCGTATGTGATCGCCATTTTCAGCGGACTCGAGCCATCCGCCCGTCACGAGACAATGTTTCGACAGTTTCGCAACACGGCTCGCGTAGTCCCGGTTCCCGGGATGCGAGCGGACACGGTGCGGCGAAATCGGCCAACGAGCGGCAGCGGAACCCTGGATTGCTTCGCTTCGCTCGCAACGACGACGAGCGGCCCTTACTTCGGCGCCAGCACCATCACCATCTGACGGCCTTCCATCAGCGGCTCAGCCTCGACTTTGGCGATCGGCGCGGTCTCGGTCTTCACGCGCTGGAGCAGCCGAAAGCCGATGTCCTGGTGAGCCATTTCACGGCCGCGGAAACGCAGGGTCACCTTGACCTTGTCGCCTTCCTCGAAGAAACGGCGCACGGAGCGCATCTTCACTTCGTAATCGTGGTCGTCGATGCCCGGCCGCAGCTTGATCTCTTTGATCTCGACGACCTTCTGACGCTTGCGCTGCTCGGCGGACTTCTTCTGCTCGAGGAAGCGGAATTTGCCGAAATCGAGAATTTTGCAGACCGGAGGGCTGGCGTTGGGGACGATCTCGACGAGATCCAGCGAGGCGTCTTCCGCCAGCTTGATGGCATCCGCGAGATTCGTCACGCCGCGATTGTAGCCCTCGGCGTCTATGAGCTGGACTTGGACGGCGCGAATATCGCTATTAACCCGCGGGCCGCCTTTCTCCGGCGCCGCGATGGACTTCATGGGACGACGAATGGGCTATCTCCTCAAATAGTTGCTACCTAGCCGAATGAAAAAAGCACACGCGACCCGCCGACGACTCGGCAGCAACGTGTAACCTTAAATATGTCCCACGGATGACGGGCGCAAGTCAATCGCCCGCCGCGGACTTTATGGCCAAAAAAGATCGAATTCGATCGTCCGGTCCTGGACTCGCGCGACCTCCTCGCGCCCGATCCCTTATCCTCGCTCAGCATCGCGTCCCCGCGCCTGCGCACTGTGTTTCGTCATCACTACCCTGTTGCCGAAGGCGAACTTGGAGAAGTCATTCGGATGGAGGCGGGAGTGTCGTTGTCTGACAAGCCCCTCTCCTCGAACGCCATGTCCACGTCGATATGACCGGACCCCGCATAAAAAGTAGAAAGTATGGCCCTTCCCGGAATTGTCGACATTGCAGCGGTTCACGCCCGGCCCGAGGGGCGCGGGATGGTTGGGATCGGTCGATTGCGCGGTGACCCGCTCAGCACGGCGAACGTTGTGAGCGCCGCGAGACCCACCAAGCCGGCGTCGCAGAACTTCCGCAATAGCCATTCCAGACGCTCCTCTCAACGGGCGAATCCCTCACGCCCCCAAGCCGCCCTTGCCGCGAATGAACGCGATTACCTGGTCGACCCCGTGCCCCGTCTTCATGTTCGCAAACGTGAACGGCCGCGTCTTGCGCATGCGCGCGGCGTCGGCCGCCATCACTTCGAGCGAGGCGCCGACGTAAGGGGCGAGGTCGATCTTGTTGATCACGAGCAGGTCGGAGCGCGTGACGCCGGGGCCGCCCTTGCGTGGGATTTTCTCCCCGCCCGAGACGTCGATGACGTAGATCGTGATATCGGCGAGTTCGGGCGAGAACGTCGCGGCGAGATTGTCGCCGCCCGATTCGATCAGGATGAGGTCGAGATCGCGAAACCGCTTTCGCATCTGGTCGATCGCGGCCAGATTGATCGAGGCGTCTTCGCGGATCGCGGTATGCGGGCAGCCGCCGGTCTCGACGCCCATGATGCGGTCGGGATCGAGCGCGCCCGCCTCGGCGAGAATGCGCGCGTCCTCCTTCGTATAGATGTCGTTGGTGATCGCGGCGATTTCGAACTCGCCGCGCAGGCGCTTGCAGATCTGCTCCATCAGCGCGGTCTTGCCGGAGCCGACGGGGCCGCCGATGCCGACCCGCAGTGGCTGTTTCGATGGGCTCATGTGCGGAACAACCTCGAATATTGGGTTTCATGCCGCAGGGCGGCGAGGTCGGAGCGGAAAGTACAGCCGCCCAATGCTTCGGGATCGGATCCCGCGAATTCGGCCGCCATCGCGGTCAGGCGCGGCAGAAGCGCGGCGAGAACGCGCTGTCCGTCGGTCTGGCCGATCGCGCTCAGGCGCACCGCGGCCGAAACGAGGTTTGCGAAGACGGCGACGACGAAAGCGGGCAGCGCGGACTCCAGCCGGAAGCCGTGGCCCGCCGACGCGGCGGCGACAGCGACCGGATAGGCCACCGGA
>JBAQGU010001101.1:0-2036 GCA_049287975.1 Roseiarcus sp. | reverse complement strand
CTTCTGGGAGGACCGGCTCGTCCGCCCGATCGACATCTATCCCGAATATCGCAAGCAGCCGACTCTCGAGGGCGGCGAGCAAATCGACCGCAATCATTTGCGCCTGAAAGCGGATTTCCTCGAAATCCATACCGACGACGGCGTGATCGGGACCGCGGGGCCCGTCTGGCCCGAGGCTTCGCATTTGATCCTAGCCCAACTCGCTTCCATCATCATGGGCAAGGACCCGCTCGCGACCGAGCTGCTGTGGGATCAGATGCACCGCCTGCAAGTTCATGGTCGCCAGGGCCACATGATGATCGCCATTTCGGCCGTGGATTGCGCGCTCTGGGACCTGAAGGGCAAGGTATTCGGACAGCCGATCTGGCGGATCCTCGGCGGGGCGACCCGCGACAGCGTCCCCGCCTATGCTTCGATGCTCGGCTATGCGGTCGAGGACATCGACCTCGTGAAGGAACGCGCGCTCGCCTGCCAGGCGAGCGGCTACACCGCGCAAAAGTGGTTCATCCGCTACGGCCCGATGAGCGGCCACGAGGGCATGAAAAAGAACGTCGCGCTGGTGGCAGCGCTCCGGGAGGCGCTGGGCGACGATTACGACATCATGATCGACTGCTGGCAGAGCCTCAACCTCGATTACGCCGTCGATTTCTGCTCCCGCATCGAGGAGTACCGACCGCGGTGGGTCGAGGAGTGCTTCATGCCCGACCGCATCGACAGCCACGTGAAGCTGAAGGCGAAGACCAGGATTCCGCTCGCGGGCGCCGAGCACGAATATACCCGCTGGGGTTTCAAGCGTTTCATCGAGAAGGATGCGCTCAATGTGTTGCAGCCCGACATCTACTGGTGCGGCGGACTGAGCGAGACCTTGAAGATCGCGGCCTACGCGACCGTGCACGACCTCATCGTCATCCCCCATGGACATTCGACGCCGATCGGCATCCACTTCAGCGCGGCGCAATCGCCTGTTCATACGCCCTACCAGGAATATCTGGTGAAGTGGAACGCGATCCACATGCATTTCCTAAAAAATCCGCTCTGGCCGGTGGGAGGCTCGATCTCGCTTCCCTCCGCGCCCGGCGCCAACATGGATCTTGATTCCGCCAAGATCGAACGCGAGGAGGATGTGCGTGTCTGAAGTCGAAGGATTGCAAGCGAACGCCGGCGGCTGGGGTTCCCTGCGCCGTCCGCGCGCCCTCAAGGCGAAGCTGAAGGGCGGCAAGCCGGTGATCGGCGCCTGGCTCAGCCTCACGGATCCCGTCGCAGCGGAAATTCTCTCGCGGGTCGGATTCGACTTCCTGATCATCGACACCGAGCATGGCGCCTGGGACCTCGTCAACTTGCAGACGGCGTTGATGGGCTTCAACGGAACAGACACGACGCCGATCGTGCGCGTCGCATGGAACGACCACGTCCGGATCAAGCAGGCGCTCGACATGGGCGTCGAGGGCATTCTGGCGCCGATGGTGCGCACGGCAGATGAATGCCGCTCGCTCGTCCGCTCCTGTCGCTATCCGCCGCAGGGGGCGCGTGGCTTCGGTCCGCGCCGCGCCTCGAACTATTACCGCAACCTCGACGATTACGTCGCCGCCGCCAACGAGGCGATCTTTGTGATGCCGCAGATCGAGGACGTGGCGACGGTCGACGCGCTCGACGAGTTTCTCGCCGTGCCCGGCGTCGACGCCGTAGCGATCGGCCCCAACGATCTTTCGGGCACGACCGGCTTTTTTCGCCAGCACGACCATCCCGCGAACGCCGGCGCGATCGATACGATCATGGCCCGCGCGAAGGCCGCCGGCATCCCGGTCTGCACCGGCGTCACGTCCAGGCCGGACCAACAGCGTGATCTCATCGCCCGGGGCGTGCTGGTCCTGACGGTGACGACCGATGTGGAATTGCTGGCCGGCGGCGCGGCGCGTTCCCTCGCCGCCAACCGCGCCGCGATCGGCGACTGAGCTGGCAGCCGAAGCATAGGAGGCGCGGTCCGGTGGTGGATCAGTTTGAATTCGCCGTTCTGCGCCCAACATAGCCGTTCAGCC
>JBAQGU010001100.1:0-6369 GCA_049287975.1 Roseiarcus sp. | reverse complement strand
CCCCTGAATCGCATGGTAATATGTGGTTTCTAGATTTTCCGTTTATCTTTGCCGTCCCCGCTATGTGCTTCTATTTCGTTGTAGAAAGACCGCTAATTACAGTTGGCCATCGTCTCTCGAAGATGATCAAAACGCGCTCGGATGATTTCATTCGGCTCCAAAATGCTAGCGGTGGAGCACGTGATCTCGCATCGTAATATGACGATCCCGATGTCTGAGGCCAACGAGATCGAGCGTCGGACTGATCGTCATTCCGGGTCGCCGACTGGTACGTTGTCGCGGCAAGCAAATTCAGGTCATTCAGAGTGAGGCGTCGAATTCGGCATGGCTAAACCGACAATGCTCGTGACGGGTGGCGCAGGATACATCGGCTCCCACGTGTGCAAAGCGCTCGGGCGGGCGGGATATCAGCCAATTGTGTTTGACAATCTGCGATACGGCCACGCGTGGGCGGTGAAGTGGGGCCCCCTCGTAGAGGGTGACATTCTGGACCGGGCTCGACTCGATGAGGCCTTTGCTACCTACGCACCCGAAGCCGTCATTCACTTCGCAGCGTACGCTTATGTCGGCGAGTCTGTCGCCGACCCCGGAAAATATTACCGAAACAACTTTGTCGGTAGTCTAACGCTTTTGGAAGCCATGCGAGACCACGGCGTCGACAAGATTGTTTTTTCGAGTTCGTGCGCCACCTACGGCGTTCCCGATAAATTGCCAATTCGCGAGGAGACCCCCCAATTGCCGATCAATCCCTACGGCGCATCCAAGGCGATGGTCGAGCGGGTGATCTCTGACTTCGGGGTGGCTCACGCACTCGAGGCAATCGTACTGCGCTACTTTAACGGAGCGGGCGCCGACCCTGAAAATGAGATCGGCGAGTCGCATGATCCCGAAACTCATCTGATTCCCTTGTTGCTCGATGCGGCTTCCGGCCGTCGAAAAAGCGTTACGGTGTTCGGAACCGACTATCCGACTCACGACGGGACGTGTGTCCGAGATTACATCCATGTATCAGACTTGGCGGAGGCCCACATCAAAGCGCTCCGCGCGCTCTTGGACGGATGCCAGTCCTCTATTTACAATCTCGGCAATGGCCGTGGATTCTCGGTCATGGAAGTCATCGCCGCCGTCGAGCGTGTGACCGGCCTGACTGTCCCGGTCGTGTTTGGCGATCGACGACCGGGCGATCCCGCGGCTCTCATCAGCGACGCGTCGAAAGCGCGCGATGAATTGGGATGGCAACCGCAATTCGCCGGAATTGATGAGATCGTCCGCACCGCCTGGGCGTGGCGCCAGAAGGCATCGGCCGAGAGCCTTGGGTCATAACGGAGAAGCTTTGCCGGGTGCGCTGCCTGAAAATTCGACTATCGCCAAGGAAGTTTGCTATCGGCACAAGAGCTTTCGGTCTCTTCGGCCTGATCTAGAACACATCAGAATCAATGTTCAGATTGTAACATGAATATGGTCGTTCACATGAGCGATAGCGCCTCACGTCTTGGAGGAGGAATTTATGAGAGTATACGGGGGCTCTGTCGTGGCCTCTCGTCCACCGGCCGGTGGCGACCGGCTATGGTAGGACAGTTGGATGCGTTCTCTAGTACCGATGCTCCGATGTGGGGCGACACGCCGCTCGAGATGGTGGCGCGGGGTCGATTGGACTTTCTTGGAACCAGCCTTGTAGGCGCGGTCAAGTCGAGATCACCCGGGATGGTGCATTTGCACGGCATCTGGGGCGCTTCCAGCAGGGCGGCATGGTTGCTCGCGCGAATGGAGGGCGATCATCCGCTGGTTGTTTCACCGCACGGGATGTTAGAGCCGTGGGCGATGGACCGAGGTCGGTGGAAGAAGCGCGTCGCCTGGAGAGTCTGGAACGGGCATTTGCTCAGGAGCGCCAAGTGCCTGCACGCTTTGTGCGACGAGGAAGCCTCTTCGATCGCAGCCGTATTGCCAGGTACGCCTATTTGCGTCATTCCCAACGGTGTCGACCTTCCGGGCGGCGCGCCGGTGATGCGGAGCGACGCCGAGCATAGGGTCATGCTCTTCGTGGGTCGTATTCACCCAAAGAAAGGGCTCGTTCAGCTCATTGAAGCTTGGGCGAGGACGCCCGGCATTATCGCCGGTGGTTGGCGCCTCATCATAGCCGGGTGGGATGATGGCGGACACGAACAAGCCTTGCGTACCCGCGCGGAAACTCTTGGGCTCGGCCCCAGCGTGTCTTTCGTCGGACCAGTGACAGGGGCTGCAAAGGAGGAACTATTTCGTCGGGCTTCAGCGTTCATACTTCCCAGCTTCAGCGAGGGGTTGCCGATGGCGGTTCTGGAAGCATGGAGCTTTGGGCTTCCAGTCTTGATGACAGACGAATGCCATCTTACGTCGGGCTTCGACGCCGGCGCGGCTAGACGGATCGAGCCTCGTGTTGCGAGTATCGTGGATGGCCTCGAGGATTTTGCGGTTCGGGCCAAGCGGAGCGAACTCGCTCCGATGGGGGCTCGCGGTCGCGCGTTGGTGGAGCGTAGGTTTTCCTGGCCACTTATCGGCGACCAAATGGCTGGGGTCTACGAATGGCTCTTGGGAGCCGCTAGACCAGCTTGCGTCGTGAGTTGAAGAGCGTCGCCGACCTTTCGTCTTTGCTGACGCCGGGCAAGAGCGGAGTGACACCTTGCGGCCTCGCTCTTTTGGAAGCGCCGCTTGCTCCCATAAAGCAGACCACGCGGCTTCGAGGTATTTTGCGCACAGCTCTTGTGGTATGCCGGTGGTGTCCCAACAAGCAGTAGAGATCAATAACGATGACACTTTTCCACTCGCTAATCCGAAAACCGGTCGATTGGCTCCGCGGTCATCCAACGGCAGCCCGCCTGGCGCTGAAATGCACTCCCGATGTTCACTGGCATCTTCATATTCCGGAGATTGGTCGCTTGAGGATTCGGTTACGGCGTAACCGTTCTCTGTGGCTCAGACGAGATCCGCTCAGGCTCGAGCGGTATCCGCTTGCGGTTCTGAGGGCCATCGTCGGACACACAGATGTAGTTTGGGACGTTGGCGGCAATATCGGCCTTTACTCGCGCTGGTTGGTGACGCATCTTGACGTAGGACACGTGTGCACCTTTGAGCCGATGTCAGAAAACTTGCCGGAACTCGAGTACAACATCCGGGAAGGGAGGATTTCTGATAGAGTGACGGTTTTACCTTGGGCTCTATCCGATGTAGACGGGGAGGTTGAGTTTCAAGTTGATGATATTCAAAGTGCATCGGGCTCGGTCAGTTCAGTTACCAACGGCGCGGCCAGTCCAGCACGGCGTGCGATTGGGCTTCCGCCAAAGACCGAGATCGTTCGCAGCCGCACCATAGACTCGATCATCGCTGCCAGGTCATTGCCACCACCTGATGTGTTAAAAATCGATGTTGAGGGAGCAGAGCGATTACTCCTGGAGGGAGGGAGGATGTTTTTCGACGCAGCTTCCCCTCGACTTCTGATCGAAACGCATGGCCTCGAGGTTTCTCGAGAATGTATCGACTTCCTTCTGAATCATGATTATTTCGTTGCCGTGTGCGTTGACGAGACAGTAAACCCGCGCAGGCAAGAAATTCTTGATCGCAATTTTCGATCTCGCATAAAAAACCGTTATGACGCTCATTACATTGTGGCCGCAAAAAACGCGGAAGCGATTCCTCTAAAGATCGACGGTTCTGCGCTTTGACATTTGAGCACAGGCGCGCAATGGACCAAACAAAGCAAGGGCGCCATCAGATCGACGCAGCTTTCATGCCGCTGGGTTTCGCCTCCCTGACGGCGGAGCATCGTTCCTCGTCGTCCTATCCGCACCACGACAGAGGAGGCTTCCGGAAAATCAGTTTCGTCATCTGGAACAGACGAGTCGATCCGCGAGCCAGAAAGCGGTCATCAGCAGCATCATAGTCGGATTCGCGCCGCCACCCGGTCGGAAAGACCGACGTGGCGAGAACATCGAGGTTGAACCATTACGGAACTTAAATTTAGAACCGACGTGGTGATAGGCTTCAAAGTTTGAACATCTCGTTCGGGCTGTTCCGGCCCGCCACCATCGCCGTCGCGCTCGTCATCCCAGGCTGGGAAGGAAGAAAATCGTCATGCGAAAGACGTGCGTAGTGAAGACCAGCAGCGCGAGCGCCAAGCTGCGATGGTTGTCTTCGACCAACGAGAACCTCCATGAGGCCGGAACAAACGAGTAGCCCGCGTGGTACGCGATCCCCAGCAGCAGGGCGCCTCCCCTGACGGCATCCAGCGCATGCATCCGCTCCGGCGCGGGAGCGCCCTCGCGAACGTTTGGCATGGCGCCTCCAAGGACTGATGACCAGGCGGATTATACCAACTGGTTCAAAATGAAAAACACAGCGCCAGACGCTAACGCAGTCACCGTTTCCGGGGCGTCATCTAACTAGATAGACCGATATATAGTGGAATATCTCCGACGCTCCCCGAGGGGCCTGGCACAAGATAGACGGAATGTTGGCGCGCCGCAACTATTGCGAGCGCATAATCTGACAAAATCAATCACAGATTGTGATATTCACGTGACGGTCCTGCACGCGGCGCCTGTGTAAGCCCGTCTTGTTAAAGGCCGGTGATCGCTTCGCGAGACGGGCCCCTCCGTGCGACATTTTCCAGTGAAAGGGCGCCGGCGATTTTTCTGCGGCGATTTTTATTCCTGGAAAACCAAAATGATGCTATGGTGGTTTTTGAGCTTTTCAGGCCTCCCCCGATCCCGGTCGGGTCGGCGCGGCCTTTGAGCCCAGTCAGGAGGACTTTCGAAGAGTCGCCCGGAAATGGCGGCGCAACGGCTTGAAAAAATTCAATCCGCGCCCGGAAATGGTATGGGCTCGGAAGCTGCGAACCTACTAGATCTGGTACACGGGCGCGACTGACCATGCGCGACTCCGGACGGGCCGCCAGAAGACGAAGTTGCTTTGGGACAATGTTGCAGAAAAAGGCGCCTAACGATTTGAAATCGCTCGATGCAGAACTGAAATCGGCACATGCGCTACGAGGCGCCGCGGGTCGGGCGCGTCCTGCTCAGGGCGATGGTCCCTCATTGCGCTTCTGCAAGGACGGGAGGTTCCTTGGCCGAGCATTCCAAGGCTTCACAGCGCGCGCAGGCGCCCGCTGTCGTATCCGCATCGGACGCGCGCTGCGCGGCGGAGGGCCGGCGCGGCGAAACTTGGATCAGCCGATCGCCGAACTATCGGCGGCGCGTATCGCGGGCGCGCGGAATGTCACGTTCGTCGGCAGCGGCAAAGCGAATTGGCTGCGCGACCCGAAGGAAACTTTTCCTGGCTGCAAGGCCTTGAAAAACCACGAAACGGGAATGGAATCTCGGCCTCCGCGCGGGGTCGCGGTCGGCCCTCGGAGCATCTCCGCGCGCTCACCCGCGGCCTGCCCCGCCGCCTGCTGAAGCCTCTGCAAAGCCCTTGCCGTGGCTCGACGAGGAAAGCGTCGCCGATACGGCGCGAGCGGTCGCCCTTTTGGTCCCGGCGCCGCTCGCATCAAAGCGACGTGCTATTTCTTCTGCGATTTCACATAGGAGATGTAACCGCGAACGTCAGCCGCCGGTTCGGTATAGGCGGCGTCGAGCGCCTTCTCCATCGCCGCGATATAATGCGTCGCCCAGGCCGGGAAGTGATAGTCGATCACGTGGAGAAACTCGAGCGTCGCCGAGAGGCGGATATCCGCGATCGACGGATGGCCGCCGCCGATGAAGGTTTTTCCGTCCATGTAAAACGAATGGAGCACATTGAGCGGCTCCGCCAGCGCGGCGACGGCGGCCTGCTGCGCCGCTGCCTTGGCGCCTGCGTCGGCGTCGCTGGCGCCGACCTCACCGGGATATTGCGGGAAACCCAAAGCGGGATAGGTCGCGCGCGCCAGGTAGGGGTAGAGCGTGCCGATGGTGTAGAACATCGCGCTGTCGATCATTGCGCGCTGAGCCGGCGCCGTGGGGTAGAACTGGTGGATATCATGCTTGTTGCAGAGATACTGCATGATCGCGCAGCTCTCCCACATCACGCCCTTCGGCAGGCCCGGCGCTTCCATCATTGGCGTCAGGTGCGAGGGATTCCTGGCGGAATATTCCGGGGTTCGGGTCTTGCCGTAGACGTCGTCCTCGGTGAAATCGAGCTTGGCCGCGCGAACGAACACGCGCGCGGTCATGTTGTTGACGCTCGGCTTGATGACATGGAGCTTGATTGCGGACATCGGGCGCTTCCTCCTACTTGGTTTGGATCAGTTCAGGCGCATGGCTGCGCTCGTATGGGTCCTTGGGCGAGCGATCCGCCGACAGGCTTTTGGTCGCCGATGTGACGAGACTCTCGATCGCGTCGGCGAGGTGGACTTCCATGATC
>JBAQGU010001099.1:0-2197 GCA_049287975.1 Roseiarcus sp. | reverse complement strand
CGTCCTTGGTCACCTCGAAACGGCCGAACGCGCCGCTTCCCTTGGCGTGCGGCTGCCGCTCTGGAACCCGCTCCCGGTTCCAGTTCGCCATCTGCTCGATGAGATAGTGATCGTGCAGCAGGATCGGGCCGTCGGGGCCAATGGTGAGCGAGTGCTCATCGCTGGCGACTGGAATGCCGGCGTCGGTTGTCGTGGGCTTGCGGCTGTCGTTCGTCATGATAGGGCCTTTCGTTGTGTTTGCGGGTAAATCGTAGAGAGTCGTTCAGGTCTTCATTCTTCCTCGAGAGCCATCCCGACGTCGGGGGAAACGAGGATCCATCATCGCCCAACTCGAGGGCGATATGATGAGCGGCGCCCCGCCGGTCGCGACGAGGCGCAATGGCTCGGGCTGTTCATTCCGCCGGGGCCGTGGCGCGCGGCGCCACTTCGATCCCGTCCTCCGCAAGCAATTTCACTGCTTTGTGGATCAAGGCCGCAACAAGAGCGCCGACGATCGGAGCGATTACATACAGCCAGGCATTGGTGAAGTTGGCAGTCGCGATCATCGGACCCAGCGCCCGTGCGGGGTTGAAGGGCGCGCCTGTAAGCGCTCCACCCATGAGGATGTTGAAGGTCAGAGTCATTCCGATAGCGATAGGCGCGAGGCTGCCGGCGCTGCGGGCGACTGCGGTGGTGAGCACGACGATGACGAGAAAAAAGGCGAGCACGGCCTCGATCACGAATCCGGCTGCGGGCGTGATCGTGAGTGTCGTTGCGCCGAGAACGACATTTTGCGCGAGCTCGGGCCGGCCGAGGCCGGTGGCGACCCCGCCGAGCACGGCCCGCAATAGGAACGCGGCGCAGACTGCGGCCACGAGCTGGCTGATAATGTATGCGATCGCTTCGCCGAGGCTCATGGCGCGGGCGGCCAGGACCCCGACGGTGACCGCCGGGTTAAAATGGGCGCCAGACAAATTGCCATAGGCGAAGGCAAAGACCATTATGGTCAGACCGTGGGCGAAAGCGATCGCGGCGATCCCATTGAGGCCGGCGCCTGTCCCGACCACGGCGGCGGCCCCGGAGCCGATGAACACGAACGCGAAAGTGCCGATGAACTCCGCAAGAAGCTTGGCGGAAAGGTGGTTTTGCATTTCGATCTCCGGATAAGAACAATTTGGCTATCTGGCGCGATCAGCGCCCTTGGCGCCCCGGCTGGGGCGAGCTTCCCGACGGGTTGACAGTCGGGCGCCAGCGCCGAGCCGCGAGGCCGTCCGGTCAGAGATTTTTTGATCTCGCTGACAGGCGAGGGGCGGTGGTTTTAAGCGCGGCGCACATGGTCACGAGGTCTTCTCCTGTGCTGCCGCGCCAACTTACGCATGTCGTTCGGCGCGCTCTATTGGTCGTTCGGCGCGCTCCATTGGGCGCACGTTTCGCCGCACCATCTCAACGGCTAAGAGCGACGCAACGTTTGTCTAACCCGGATTTCTCAAACAGCGAGCGGAAGTGGCTCGTTCGCGGCTCGAGTGACGCTCCTCGAGGAGGATCATCGGACAATCTGCCACCGGCGCGACGCAAGCTCTCCCATCGCGACAGTCCGCGTCGCAACGACTCTCCGGCAAGTTTGGCGGGTTTAAGGAGCGCAATTCCGCTGCTCTTTCCGGTTTTCAAGCGAATTGACGTCGAGATCGAGCCGTCCATCGGTTACGGTGACGCTTTACTCAACCCCCATATGACTGACGAACTGAGTTGTGTTTGGTGGTAAGGTAAAGTTTCACTGTAATCCCCCTCGGCGCGGGGCGTTTCATTGCGGTGCTGCACGGGTGCGACGAAACCGGGATCGGAGGTCATCGCGTCTCCTGTGCACACCCTCGCCGGATGCGTGCACCAGCGCCGGGTTCGTCGCGGGCGAGATTATCGCCGAGATGAATCGCGCAAGGGCTACATGGGGATCAGTGATTTTCTTCATACGCTGTCGATAGGCATTCTGAGGACAGCAAGTCGAACAGTATCATTTGCCTCTACCAGCCATCTTTCGAGCCGCCCAAGTGTTGTCCATTGCGTATTGTTCCGTCCCACGGGCCACGGGTGCGACCTCGGGCAATCAGCTCTCTAATTTTCGTTTTGATTTTTTCTTCGATCATCAGAATCGACCTCGTCCTGATTGCGCCTGACCCGCACGGGCGCGCCAACATTTCTGTCTGTCTCTCAAAGCCCCGCG
>JBAQGU010001098.1:0-2034 GCA_049287975.1 Roseiarcus sp. | reverse complement strand
GCCCGGCGGAGCGCAGACGCTTATCGACTTCGTGCTCGAGGCCGACGTCGAGCGCAACGCGCTGATGGCCGAGGCCGAGGCGGCGAGCGATCCGATGCGGATCGCCGAAATCCAGACGCGGCTGGCGGACATCGACGCGCACGCGGCGCCGGCGCGCGCGGCGCGCATTCTCTCCGGTCTCGGCTTCGACGAGGCGGCGCAGAACCGGACGCTCTCGGAATTCTCCGGCGGCTGGCGCATGCGAGTCGCGCTCGCGGCGGTGCTGTTCTCCGCCCCGGATCTGCTGCTGCTCGACGAGCCCACCAACTACCTCGATCTCGAGGGGGTGCTGTGGCTGGTCGACTATCTGAAGACTTATCCGGGGACGATCCTCGTCATCTCCCACGATCGCGACCTGCTCGACGACGTCGCCAACCATATCCTGCATCTGGACAAGGCCAAGCTCACGCTCTGGACCGGCGGTTATTCCAGCTTCGAGCGCCAGCGCGCGGAACTGATGGCCCTGGAAGGCAAGGCGGTGAAGAAGCAGGAAGAGAAGCGCAAGCATCTGCAAGCCTTCGTCGATCGCTTCCGCGCGAGCGCGACCAAAGCCCGTCAGGCCCAGTCGCGCATCAAGATGCTCGCGAGGCTCGCGCCTATTTCCGTCGTCGTCGACGATACCGTTCTGCCGTTCCAATGGCCCGCGATCTCGCGCAAGCTCAGTCCGCCGATCGTCGCGATGGAGAAGGTCAGCGTCGGCTACGGCGATCGGGCCGTGCTCTCGAAGCTCGACCTCACGCTTTCGAACGACGATCGGATCGGCCTGATCGGCGCAAACGGCAACGGCAAGTCGACCTTCGCCAAGCTGGTCGGCGGGCGGATGCCGCCGATGGGCGGCAAGATGATCCGCGCCAACAAGCTCGACGTCGGCTTCTTCGCCCAGCACCAGGTCGATGATCTCGACGCGTCGGGGACGCCCTATACCCATGTCGCGGAGCGCATGCCCGGCGCGCATGAAGCCAAAATTCGCGCCCGCGTCGCGCGGATCGGATTTTCTGGCGGCCGCGCGGACACCTCGATCGGCCAGCTGTCCGGCGGTGAGAAGGCGCGGCTGTTGATGGGCCTCGCGACCTTCGAGGGACCGCAATTGCTGATCCTCGACGAGCCGACCAACCATCTCGACATCGACAGCCGCGGCGAGTTGATCGATGCGATCAACGATTACGAGGGCGCCTGCATCCTGATCTCGCACGATCGCCGGCTGCTCGAGGCCTGCGTCGACCGGCTTTGGCTCGTCGCCGACGGCGCCGTGCGCTCCTTCGACGGCGATCTGGCGGATTATACGCGTCTGGTGCTCGGCCAGGGCGCCCCTGCCTCGCGCACGGGCAAGTCGGCCCCGCCGTCTCCGGAAAAGCGCGAACCCGTCAAGCCTCGCCGCGATCTCGGGCCCTTGCGCAAGGAGATAGTCGCCGTCGAGCAGAAGATGCACAAGTTCCAGGATCTGCTCCGGCGCATCGACCAGGCGCTGGCGAGTTCGAGTCCGACCGCGGGCGCCACGCAGCAAGTGGTCGGCCTCGCGGCCAAACGCACGGAGCTGGAGCGCGCGCTGTTGCAGACGGAGGAAGAGTGGCTGGAGCTTTCGGCGCGTGCGGAGGCGATGAACTGACCCGCTCGATTATTTTGAGCAATCATAACGCAGCGACAGTTTACTCAGCCCCCATATGCTTTCTGGACCGACCGTTGGCGCAGCGAGTTGTGTTTGGTGGTAAGGTAAAGTGTCATCGATCGCCACCCGAGGCCGTCGGCGGCGCGATCGTGCTGGCGCTGCTAGCGTCTTGCCTTTGCGCTTGTCCTCCTGGCGGGCGTCCGGCTCTACAAGGGGGACCATGCCGCCATCCGTTTGAGCGATGATATCCTTGTGCTTGCCAGGCGTTTCAGGAAAAACCGGGATCACTCGGCTCGCTTCGAAGATGTTCTTGGCGTGGCCCAGAGCGATCCTCTGGATCGTGCTCTCTCCTATCTCGAAGCCATAATGCTCCTGCAACTTCGTCCGCA
>JBAQGU010001097.1:0-2566 GCA_049287975.1 Roseiarcus sp. | reverse complement strand
ATCGGGAGAATCGCGGGAGCGCGGCGTCGTCGGCGAGACGCCGAACCTCGCGGCGCGGCTGCAAGCGATCGCCGAACCGGACATGGTCGTCATCGCCGAGGGCACGCGCAGGCTCCTCGGCAACATTTTTGAGCTACAGGACCTCGGGACAAAAGACCTCAAGGGCATCGCCGGGCCGGCTCGAGCGTGGGCGGCGATGCGGGCGAGTTCCGCGGAAAGCCGCTTCGAGGCGCTGCACGCGAGCGGCCTGGCCGCGCTGGTCGGGCGGGAAGAGGAATTCGAATTGCTGCTGCGGCGCTGGACCGAGGCGAATAGCGGCGAGGGCCAGGTGGTGCTGCTCTCCGGGGAGGCTGGCATCGGCAAATCGCGGCTCACGGCGGCCCTTCTGGAACGCCTCGCCAGCGAACAGCACACGCGATTACGCTATTTCTGCTCGCCGCAGCACACCGACAGCGCGTTTTATCCGATCATCGGCCAGATGGAACGCGCCGCCGGACTGACGCGCGACGACGCGCCCCGGGCGAAGCTCGACAAACTCGACGCGGTGCTCGCGCCCACCTCGACCCCGATCGAGGACGCCGCGCTCTTCGCCGAGATGCTGTCGCTACCGAACGACGGACGCTATCCCGCGCTCGATCTGGACCCGCCGCGGCGCCGGCAGAGAACGCTGGAGGCGCTCGTTTCCCAGATGGGAGCGCTCACGCGCCAAAATCCCGTTCTGATGATCTACGAGGATGCGCATTGGACCGACCCCACCAGTCTGGAAGCGTTCGGCCGGATGGTGGACCGGATCGCGGGTCTCGGCGCGCTGCTGATCGTGACGTTCCGGCCGGAATTCCAGCCGCCATGGATCGGACGGCCGCACGTGACTGCGCTCACCATCAATCGGCTGATACGGCGCGAAGTCGACGCCATGATCGACCGTGTGGCCGGCGGTAAATTGTTGCCGGCGAGCCTGCGGCAGGACATTGTCGAACGAACAGACGGCATTCCGCTGTTCGTGGAGGAAATGACCAAGGCGGTGCTGGAGGCGGAGGGCGAGGGCGAAGCGCGGCGCACTGTTGCGGCGGTTCCGTCTCCGACCCTGTCGGTTCCCGCGAGCTTGCACGCGTCATTGATGGCGCGGCTCGACCGGCTCGGCCCGGCCAAGGAGCTGGCGCAGATCGGCGCGGCAATCGGCCGGGAATTTTCGCATGCGCTTCTGGTTTCGGTCGCGCGTAAACCCGAAGCGGAGTTGCAATCGGCGCTCGACCGTCTCGTTGCCGCCGGTTTGTTGTTCCGGCAGGGCGCGCCGCCGCATGCGACCTATCTGTTCAAGCACGCCCTGGTGCAGGACGCCGCCTATGGCACGCTGCTGCGCGAGCCGCGCCGCGCGCTTCACGCCCGCATCGCCGAGGCCATTGAAAGCCAATTCGCCGAGATCGCCGAGAACCGGCCGGAACTGCTGGCGCGTCATTGCAACGAGGCCGGATTGATCGAGAACGCCGCCCGCCTGTGGGGCAAAGCTGGACAACGGTCACTGGCGCGGTCGGCGCTGGTTGAAGGTATAGATCAGCTTTCTCGTGCGCTTGCCCAAATCGCGGCGTTGCCCACCACGCCCGCGCTGCGCCGCGAACGGATCAACTTGCAAGTCGCGCTCATAGCGCCTCTCTATCATGTCAAAGGGGCCGCTGCGCCTGAGACCAAAGCGGCCACGGATCGGGCGCGTCTGCTGATCGAAGAGGCCGAAACGCTGGGTGAGGCTCCCGAAGACCCGCTGCTGCTATTCTCTGTGCTCTACGGCTTCTGGGTCGTAAACCTCGTCGCATTCAATGGTCCTCTCGTGCTTGGGCTTGCAACGCAGTTCCTGACGCTCGCCGAGAGGCAACGGGCAACTGTCCCGCTCATGGTGGGACATCGCCTTATGGGTGTTTCCTTGACGCATATTGGCAACTTCGCGGAAGCACGAGCCCATTCCGAACGCGCAATGAGGCTATATGACCCGGTTGAACATCGTCCGTTGGCGATGCGATTTGGCCAAGACGTTCGTGTGGCAATCTTATCTTACTACTCGTGGGCCTCATGGTTTCTTGGCTACCCAGACGCAGCACTTGCGGCCACAGATCAAGCGATCAGGGATGCGCGAGAGGCTGGCGACGCAGCTACTTTGATGTATGCGCTCGTCCATGCCTCGATGACCCACAACTTCTGCGGAGATTACTCGACTGCATATGCGGAAGCAGTCGAGGATATTGCATTGGCAAGTGAAAAGGGCAGTCCGTTTTGGGCTGCCTTTGGAAGGACTGCCCAAGGTTACCTATCCGCCGCGGGCGGCAAAGCTTCAGACGATGATGCAAAAGCGATCACTTCAGGGCTCAGCACATTGCGCTCGACAGGGACGGCAATGTGGCTCCCATATCAATTAACATGTTTGGGCAAAACCTATTCAGACATTGCCAAATTCGATAACGCTCGGCGCTGCATCGACGAAGCGATGACGGCGATCGAGACAACTGAGGAGACATGGTGCGAGGCCGAGGTAAATCGCATTGGCGGAGAAATCGCCCTCAAGTCGCCGGAGCCGGAT
>JBAQGU010001096.1:0-3015 GCA_049287975.1 Roseiarcus sp. | reverse complement strand
CAGTAACGCGGTCGGCGACCGCGTCTACAATTTCGCCAACGTTTTGCTTTGTGACGCTCATGCCGCCTCGGCAATGGATCGAAGGTCGCCTCGTACCCCAGCTGGGCGATTGGGCCAAGCCACCCCTAGGCCGCCCCGATCTTCCCGCCCCGGTGTCACGAGATCGTCATCGAGGCTAGGCAGAGGGCGGGATGGGGTATAGCGACGGCGCGCCCCGCCAATCCGACCTGGTTCCTACGATGAACTACTTCCAACGCTTCACGTTCCTGTTCTCGGCGCCGACGTTCGACGCCGACGATCTCGAGGGCCTGCGCTTCAATCAGATCATCGGGGCGATCGAGCGCATGGGATTCCAGGTCACCAAGGCCCGCCGGCTCGAGGACGCGGAGATCGCCGTCCAGACCGACGCGGCGATCGGCTGCATGGTCGTCGACTGGGGCAAGAAAGGCCTCGAGGGCAAGACCGCCTCGCTGATCAATCTGATGCGCAAGCGCGGCCTCGAAATGCCGATCATGATCCTGGTCAGGCGCAAGCGCTTCGAGGATATCCCGGTCGAGGTGCTCGACTTCATCGACGGTTATGTCTTCCTCGCCGAGGAGACGCCCGAGTTCATCGCCAAGAACCTCGTCTCCCGCCTGAAGCAATACGCCGAGACCCTGAAGACGCCGTTCTTCGGCGAGCTTGTCGACTATTCCGAGGAAGGCAACCAGCTCTGGACCTGTCCGGGTCACAACGGCGGTATTTTCTACAGCCGCAGCCCGATCGGCCGCATCTTCGTCGAGCATCTGGGCGAGGCGATCTTCCGCGACGACCTCGACAATTCGGTGCTCGAACTCGGCGACCTCCTCACCCACGAAGGCCCCGCGCTGGCGGCGCAGAAGGAGGCCGCGGCGATCTTCGGCGCCGAGAAGACCTATTTCGTGCTCAATGGCACCTCCTCCTCGAACAAGATCGTGCTGACCAACCTCGTCGCCGAGGGCGACCTCGTCCTGTTCGACCGCAACAATCACAAGGCCGCCCATCATGGCGCGCTTTTGATAGGCGGGGGCGTTCCGATTTTTCTGTCGACCGACCGCAACGCTTACGGGCTGATCGGCCCGATCCGCCCCGACGCGCTCGACGAGCAGGCGATCCGCGAACGCATCCGAACCCACCCGCTCGTCAAGGACCGCGAGGCGTGGACGCGCGAGCGGCCGTTCCGCGTCGCGGTGATCGAGCAGTGCACCTATGACGGCACGATCTATGACGCGCGGCGAATCGTCGAACGCATCGGTCATCTCTGCGACTATATTCTGTTCGACGAAGCCTGGGCCGGCTTCATGAAATTTCACCCGATCTACGAAGGCCGCTTCGCGATGGGGCTGAAGAATCTCGGGGAAACTTCGCCGGGCGTCGTGGCGACGCAGTCGGCGCACAAGCAGCTCGCGAGCTTCTCGCAGGCCTCGCAGATTCACGTGCGCGACCGCCATATCAAGGGCCAGCGTCGGCGCGTCGAGCATCGCCGCTTCAACGAAGGGTTCATGCAATACTCCTCCACGTCGCCGTTCTATCCCCTCTTCGCCTCGCTCGACGTCGGCGCGCAGATGATGAAGGGCCGCTCGGGCGAAGTGCTGTGGGACGACACGATCCGGCTTGGAATCGAGCTGCGCAAGAAGCTGCGCGCGGTCAGGCGCGAGTTCGAGGAGAAGGAGAAAGACCCGGCGCGGCGCTGGTTCTTTGATCCGTTCGTCCCCGATCGAGTCGAAATTCCCGACGTCATGAAGCAAGGGGCGGTTCACGATGTGCCCTGGGAAAGCATCTCGACGGATCAACTCGTGCGCGACGCGCGCTATTGGGCGCTGGCGCCTGGCGAGGCCTGGCATGGCTTCACCCAGCTCGAACCAGGGTTTGCGATCACCGACCCCGCCAAGCTCACGCTGCTGACCCCCGGCTTCGATCGCAAGACGGGCGCCTACGAGAGCCATGGGATACCCGCGCCGGTCGTCGCGCAATATTTGCGCGAGAATCGCGTCGTGCCCGAGAAGAACGATCTCAACTCGCTGCTGTTCCTGCTGACTCCCGGCGTCGAGTCGAGCAAGGCGGGCACGCTCGTCTCCGCGCTCGTCGCCTTCAAACGGCTGCATGACGACAACGCGCTGCTCGACGACGTGATGCCCGAATTCGTAGCTCGCCGTCGTGTGCGCTACAAAGGCAAGCGCTTGCGCGACCTCTGCGGCGAAATGCACGCATTCTTCCGTGACGCCGGGGTCAGCGCGTTGCAAAAAGGGCAATTCTCGCCCGATCATTTGCCGGAAATGGTCATGACGCCGCGCGAGGCGACCCGACATCTCGTACGCAACAACGTCGATTACCTCCCGATCGACGCGATCGAGGGTCGCATAGCGACGACCTTGTTCGTGGTCTACCCGCCAGGGATCGCGACGATCGTTCCCGGCGAGCGGCTAGGCCCGAGGGCGCGGCCGATGATCGAATACCTCAAAATGTTCGAGCGAGCCTCCAACTTGTTTCCCGGCTTCGAGGCGGAAATCCAGGGCCTTTATCGCGAGGCCGACGCGGGCGCGATACGGTTCCACACTTACGTCGTGAGGGAATAGCGCGCGGCGTCGAAGGAGACAGAGGCCACGAAAAGTTCATAAAATCCGAGTTTGGCTTCGGCTGTCCGATATCCGCAGAATACGGCGCGGAGACCGTATCGTCTTTTTCCGCGCGCGCCCTCCCTGGATACCGTGACCAGCTTTTCGGTGGGCTCGTCCGCTCTGACTGCTCCTGCAGCCGCGCAAAAGAGCGCAAAGACCATGACGATGGGGTAGTGTCTCAGTTTGAAATTCGAGAGGCTCGACTCGCGCTCGCGTTACCCGACGTCCCTGCATGATCAGCGGAAACCAGGTGCGCCAATATGGAATAGCCCGCCAGTCTAGAGGCAGGTCATTGGACGCAGACGTTTGGGAGTCAGGCTGGGCCGACGCAATTGTAGGGGATACGATCCAGCTAGGCTAATGGAATTGGCGCAACCGA
>JBAQGU010001095.1:0-4492 GCA_049287975.1 Roseiarcus sp. | reverse complement strand
CCGCGGGGCAGCGCGCCGTAATGATGCGCGCCCCGGCTCTCCAGCCGCGAGCGGCAGAATGCATCCGCGACCGCGGCCGGCGCATTGCGGACGACGACGCTCGCCTGCAGCCCCAGAGCCAGCCGATCGCAGAGATCGCGCGCCCGGGCCTCGAAATCATTTGTGTCGCGCAGGTCGTCCTTCAACGCGGCGACATGGGCGTCGAGCGCGCGATGTCCGCCGCGCGCCTCAGAAACCTCGCGGAAATAGGCTTCCATCGTCGCTGGCGTGCGCTGGATCGAGCGCAGCACGTCGAGGCATTGCACGTTGCCGCTGCCTTCCCAGATCGCATTGACCGGCGCCTCGCGATAGAGCCGCGGCATCGGCGAATCCTCCATCACGCCGGAGCCGCCGATGCATTCCATCGCCTCATAGGCGTGCATCGGCGTGCGCTTGCAAATCCAATATTTGCCGAGCGCCGTTCCCAGCCGCACAAGCGCGTCATCATGCGCATCGCCGCGATGGTCGAGTGCGCGCGCCATCCGCAGGGTCAATGCGAGCGAAGCCTCGGCCTCGATCGCGAGGTCCGCGAGCACATCGCGCATGATCGGCTGATCGATCAGCAGCGCCCCGAACGCTTTGCGCTGGCGGCAATGATCGATCGCCTCGGCGGTCGCGCGGCGCATGCCGGCCGAGGAGCCGAGCATGCAGTCGAACCGCGTCATCGCCACCATCTCGATGATCGTCGCGACCCCCCTGCCCTCCGGACCTACTCGCGCAGCCAGCGCGCCGCGCCATTCGGTCTCGCTTGAGGCATTCGAGGCGTTGCCCATCTTGCGCTTGAGCCGAATGAACTCGATTCCGTTTTTCGTTCCGTCGGGGCGCCAGCGCGGCGCGAGGAAACAGGTCAGCCCGCCTTCCGCCTGTGCGAGCACGAGAAACGCATCGCACATCGGCGCCGAGACGAAGAACTTGTGGCCGGTGATCTCGTATTGCCCATCCCCGATCGGCGTCGCCCGCGTCGTGTTGGCGCGCACGTCCGAGCCGCCCTGTTTCTCCGTCATCGCCATGCCGATCGTCGCGCCGTTCTTTTGTGCGACCGGGATGTTGCGGGGATCGTAGACGCGGCTGTGGATCTTCGGCAGCCATGGCTCCGCGAGTTCCGGTTGCAGGCGCAGCGAAGGCGTCGCAGCGAAGGTCATGGTGATGGGGCAGCCATGTCCCGCCTCGACCTCGGTCTGCATATAGAACCGCGCCGTCCGAGCCACATGCGCGCCCTCGCGCGGCTCGCTCCACGGCGAGGCGTGCAGGCCATGTTCGATCGCGACCCGCATCAGCTCGTGATAGGCGGGATGAAACCGCACGAGATCGAACCGCCGGCCATAGCGGTCGTGCGTGTCGAAGTCCGGCGGATAGCGGTTGGCGAGCGCGCCGAGCTCGAGATAATCCGCGGCGCCGAGCTTCGCGCCGAATGCTTCGAGGTCGGCGCTCGCCCAATCGGCGCCCTCGCGCGCAACCCCCTCGCGAAGCGCGGCGTCGCCGGTGAAGAGGTTGTAGTCGGCGAGCGCGAAGGGCTGATTCAGGACTTCGTGGGCGGCGGCGGCGGACGGCATGGGCGAGTGTCCGGATGATGGGGCGGGGATGCTGCGCCGGAACAGGCCCGAAAATCAAGCGCCATCGGTAGACGTTGAGTCTCCGGATCGACGGATGATCAAGACCCTCCAACCGTCCGCCGCGTCCGTGGTCTGAAAATAAACGCAGCCAACGCGCGAGAGCTGCTATCCAAGGGTCGCCGAATTGATAGTCGAGTCCGGGAGCGTCGCATGATCATGCATCGTTGGAGCGCCAAGCACTATGTCATAACCTCGCTAATCGTGTTGATCGCGGTCGGAGCCTTCGCCTATAGCTGGTCATAACAGATCAGGGTCCAGAAACGACGGGTTCTGATCGGCGGCGCCGGCCTCGCGGGGCTTGGCGCCTGCTATGGCTGGTACTATTGGACGGTCGGGCGCTTCCAAGTCTTTTGCCCCTTTGACGGCTGCCCGGCGAAGCTATAGCTTCGGGGCGAACTGGTGAGGGAGCGGCGCGGATGAACGGCTATGTCGTCCTTGTCGACTTTCGTCTCAAACCAGGAGCACGCGCGGTGTTTCGCAACCTGATCGACGAGAACGCTCGCCAATCGGCGCGCCTCGAACCCGGATGTCTTCGGTTCGACGTCGTCGAACCGCACGGCGACGAGGACACGGTGCTCCTATACGAAATCTACCGAGATCGCGCTGCTTTCGAGGCTCACCTTCGCTCTGAGCATTATGCCCGCTTCGACGCCTCGAGCGCTGGCCTCGTCGTCGGCAAGACAATCCGCCTCGGAGAACTCGTCTGCGCGGGGTCCGAATAGCGGAATAAACAGAACTCAGAAACACACGGGCCAAGCGCTCGGCAGATCCAGGGAGGAAAACGATGGCGGACGACGCACTCAAAGCCATGTCCAAGACGAAGTCGGCGAAGTTCGGGCATTTCATCGTCGAATTCGCCACCCCGGGCATTGGCCACATTCTGAAATCCGCCGGATGCGACTTCGTGCTCTTCGACCTCGAGCATTCGGGTTTTCACTTCGAAACCGTCAAGAGCGTGATGCGCTATTTCGAAGCGGCCCAGCTTCCAGCCATCGTCCGGGTTCCGTCGAAAGAATACCAGCACATCGCTCGCGCCATGGATATGGGCGCCGAAGGACTCATGCTGCCGATGGTGAGCACTGCGGAGGAAGCTCGGCAGATCGTGCATGCGATGAAATATCATCCCGCCGGCGGCCGCGGCGTCGCTCTGCAAGTCGCTCATGACCGGTACCGTCCCGGAGCGGTGCCCGACAAGTTTGCCGCCGCCAACAACCGCTCGACGCTGTTCTGCCAGATCGAGACTGCGGCGGGGGTCGAGAACGCCGACGAGATCGCGTCCATCGAAGGCGTCGACGCGCTCTGGGTCGGCCATTTCGATCTGTCCGTGTCGCTCGGCATACCCGGCGAGTTCGACCATCCCGAATTCAAGCGAGCGATAGACCGCACGATCGCGGCCTGCCAAAATCATGGGAAGGCGCTGGGACGGCTCGTACCCACGGTCGAACTCGGCGTCGAACTCTACCGCGCCGGGTTCGACTTCATCTGCTACTCCGGCGATGTCTGGGTGCTCCACAATGCGCTCGCCGAAGCGATCGGGCGCCTGCGAGAAGGCGTCCGAGCGAAGCGGAGCTAGTACGATGGCCGAGATGTTTCGCGTCGCTTTGTCCGGCGACTTTCGCAAGGTCGACGGCTCGCCGACCTACCCGGATTTCGATCTTGGGCCGCTGCGCGCGGCGAAGGACGTCGAGATCGCCTTTCTCGAAACCGCCAATCCGCTGCGGGGCGACCAACTCGAGGATTTCGACGCGCTCATATTGCTCGCGCATCGTTTCACCGCCGAGAGCGTTCCCGCGAGTGCGCGGCTCGCGGTCGTCGCGCGCTTCGGCGTCGGATACGACACGGTCGACCTCGACGCTTGCACCAGGGCGGGGATCGCGGTGGCGATCACGCCCGATGGGGTGCGCCGTCCGGTCGCGGTTTCCATCGTCACATTGATGCTCGCGCTGACCGGCAAGCTCATGGTGAAGGATCGGTTGACGCGCGAGGCCGCGGCAGGCTTCGCCAAACGTTCGGACCACATGGGCGTCGGCCTGGTCGGGCGCACGCTCGGTTCCCTCGGCATCGGCAATATCGGGGCCGAACTGTTTCGTCTGGCGAAACCGTTCGACATGCGCTTCATCGCTCATGATCCGTTCGCGGACGCAGCCGTGGCCGCCGAACTCGGCGTAGAACTGGTCAGCTTGGAGGACGTATTTCGGCAAGCCGACATCCTC
Organism: Roseiarcus sp.; assembly: GCA_049287975.1. GTDB lineage: Bacteria > Pseudomonadota > Alphaproteobacteria > Rhizobiales > Beijerinckiaceae > Roseiarcus. The sequence goes on along the minus strand of JBAQGU010001095.1, from coordinate 627 downwards.
TCGGTGAGTTGCCCGTTGACCCCTCAGACGCATCATCTCGTCAACGCGGAACGTCTTTCTTCGATGAAAACGACGAGCTATCTGATCAATACCGCGCGGGGTCCGATCGTCGACCAGAAGGCGCTGACGAAGGTCTTGCAGGAAGGCCGCATTGCCGGCGCCGGACTCGATGTGTTGGAGCAGGAGCCGCCCGATTCCGACGACCCCATCCTGAAGCTCGACAATGTCATTTTTTCTCCGCACGCATTGTGTTGGACCGACCAATGCTTCGCGGGCAACGGCGCCGCTGACGTCGAGGCCGTGCTCGACGTGAAGCACGGGCGCGCGCCGCGCGCCGTCGTCAATCGCGCAGTGCTGGAAACGGGCGCGTGGAAGGCGCGGCTCGACGCGCTGGGTCGTCGCTTCGGCGGGTGACGAGGAAGGGGCGCTGCGGCGCGAAAAACGGCCCGAGCGGCGCTCGTCTTCAGGCGCGCCGCGCCATGGGCGGACGGCTGTCACGGATTACCAAATCGCATGCGCTGAGCAAGAACTGCGATCGTGCATTTCAAGAAAAGCTTCGGGTCCAGCGATCTCACGCGGAACACGAGGCCAGCCTGCTGGTCGATCCCAACTTTTGCCGCATTACAT
>JBAQGU010001094.1:0-4655 GCA_049287975.1 Roseiarcus sp. | reverse complement strand
GCTGGGGACGGTCGGCGGCGATGTCGGCGTCGGGCTGGAGGTGACGGTCCTGACCGCCACGGTTCTCGGCGGCATCAGCCTCGGCGGCGGCAAGGGCTCCGTGGCCAAAGCGCTCGCGGGCACACTGATCGTTCTGCTCGTCACCAACGGTCTGACGACCCTGTCGGTGCGCGGCGGCTTCAACCGCATGGCGCTCGCCTCGATTCTGCTGATCGCGGCGATGATCGACATTCGTTGGTTGAAGAACCGCAACCGCATCATCAGCAAGGTCTACGTGAGCCCGACCTACCATGCGCTGCCGCCTCCGCCGTCGACGGCCGCCGCGCTCGGCGGGGCGTTCGCGCAAAACGACAAGCTGCACGACGTGACGCTGATCGGCCTCGGCCGAATCGAGGCGCCCGAGGACGTCATCCTCGATCGCAACGACAATCTCTACGCCGGTTCGCGCCACGGCGACATCATGCGCTTTCTCGCGCCCGACTACGAAGAGATGGAAGTCTTCGCGCATATCGGCGGCCAGCCGCTCGGGATGGCGTTCGACCGCGACGACAATCTCTATGTCTGCATCGGCGGGATGGGCCTCTATCGCATCACGCCCGAACGCAAGGTCGAGCGCGCGACCGACGAGACGAACCGCACCCTCGCCTCAGTCACCGACGACAGCCGCCTCAGGCTCGCCGACGATCTGGACATCAGCGACGACGGCCGAATCTTCTTTTCCGAGGCCACGGTGCGGTACGAAATGCACGAATGGCCGGTCGATGGGCTCGAAGCGCGCGGCAATGGCCGCATCATCTGCTACGATCCGGCCAAGGGCACGACCAAGACGGTCCTGCGAGGCCTGAAATTTCCCAACGGCATCTGCATCGCCAGCGACGGTCAGTCGATCCTCTTTGCGGAGACTTGGGGCTGCTCGGTCAAGCGCTACTGGTTCGATGGTCCCAAGAGCGGCAAGATCGAGCCGGTGATGGAAAACCTGCCGGGCTTTCCCGACAATATCAACCTTGCCTCCGACGGCAATTATTGGCTGGCGATGGTCGGCATGAGGAGCCCCGCGCTCGATCTGGCCTGGCGCATGCCGGGCTTCCGCACGCGGATGGGTAAGCGTGTGCCGATCGACGAGTGGCTGTTCCCGAACATCAACACGGGCTGCGTCATCAAATTCAACGAGCGGGGCGAAGTGCTCGAGTCGTTGTGGGATCGCGACGCGCGCAATCATCCGATGATCACGTCGATGCGCGAGCACCGCGGCTATCTCTACCTCGGCGGCATCGGCAACAATCGAATCGGGCGTTATAAGCTCGAAGACGCCGATCCGAATTTCGTCCAATACGATCGCCGATGGGGCCGCGTTTGATAGGGGTGCTGAGGAGCCTGGCCGACAACTGGCTCGGGCGGGGCGAGGCGACGGTGACAGTGCCTTCGTTCGACGGCGCCCTGAAGCCGAACCAGCAACTCGAGGGCGCGCCTACGGTCGCGAATTTCGACGCGGCTGAGGATTTGGCCGGCGACGGCGACAATGTCTACCTCGCGGACGGTCCCGCCGTTCGGGTGATCGAGGGAACGGGGGCGCGCGAGATTCGTCGGTTCGATCGGGAGATCAGCGCCCTCTGTTGCCTGCCGGGCGGCGGTCTCGCGGTGGCGCTGGCCGGGCGTGAGGTGCGCGTGTTCGGCGCGGCCTCGGGCGCCGACGAGGGGGTCGCCTTTGCGGATGCCGGAATGAACGCCGTCAACGCGCTCTCCGCGGGCCCCGGGGGTATGTTGCTGGCGACTGACGGTTCGCGCGCGCAGACCTCTCAGCGCTGGGCCCACGATCTCATGGAGAAAGGCAACACCGGCCGGTTGCTGTCGTTGGATCCGGCGACGCGGCGAGTACGGGAGATCGTCAACGGACTCGCCTATGCGTTCGGCGCCTGCACGGCCGGCGGCGAAATCCTGGTCAGCGAGAGCTGGCGCCATCGCGTACTGGCGGTCTCGAACGACGGCCGCAAACGTGTCGCTCTCGACAATCTGCCGGCCTATCCCTCGCGCCTGTCGCCGGCGGCGGCGGGTGGGTTCTGGTTGACGTGCTTCGTCGCGCGCACGCAGCTCGTCGAGTTCGTGCTGCGGGAGAACGCCTATCGCCGCCGCATGATGAAAGAGATCGCGGCGGAGTTCTGGATCGCTCCGCGACTACGCTCGGGCGCGTCCTTCGAAGAGCCGATGCAGGGCGCTCACATCAAGACCATGGGCGTCATCAAACCCTGGGCGCCGCCTCGCTCCTACGGCCTGGTGATCCGCCTCGATGCGCGGGGTACGCCGGTCTATTCGCTGCACAGCCGCGTCGATGGCGTCAATCATGGCGTCGTGTCGGCGGTCGAGGCGGGCGGCGCGCTCTACGTCCTGGCCAAGGGGCCGGGGCGTCTGCTGCGTTTGCCGCTTGCGGGACTCGAAGCGGAGATGGGACGTTGAGCGACAATATTCTCGAGCTTCGCAAAGCGACCAAGCTCTATTCGGAGGCGCCGGCGATCGACGGTGTGGATTTCGAGCTGCGCCGCGGCGAGATTCATGCGCTCGTCGGCGAGAACGGGGCGGGCAAGTCGACTCTGACGAAGGTTATGGCGGGCGTGGTGACGCTGAGTTCGGGCTCCATGCTCATCGACGGCCGACCCGTCGCGCCGAGATCGCCGTTGGAGGCGCGCCATCTGGGCGTCGCGATGGTGTTTCAGGAGAACAGTCTCGTTCCCACGATGACGGTGGCGCAGAATTTGTTCCTGGGCCAGGAACGGTTCTACAATCGATTGCGCGGCATCTACATCGCCGCGCAGCAATTCCTGCAATCGCTCAATTTCGACGTGACGCCGACCGCGACGGTCGGAATGCTCGGCGCCGCCAAGAAGCAGATGGTCGAAATCGCGCGCGCGGTGCTGCATCAGGCCAAGATCATCATCTTCGACGAACCCACCGCGAGTCTGACGCCCGAAGAGAAGAAATATTTCTTCGATCTCGTGCGCGATTTGAAGCGTCGCGACGTTTCGATCGTCTTCATTTCGCACGCGCTCGAGGAGGCGCTGCTGCTGGCCGACCGGATCACGGTTTTACGCGACGGGAAACATGTGGTGACCGACGACGCGGCGAAATTCGACCGGGCGCGTATCGTCCAGGCGATGGTCGGACGCGACCTTTCCAACACGCTCTACGGCGCTCGGAAAGCCCGCGTACGCCCGCCGGGGGCGCGCGCGCTGACGGTCCAGAATCTAAAAATGGCGCCGATCGTGAAGAACAATTCGCTGTCCGTCTTCGCTGGGCAGATCACGGGCGTGTTCGGTCTTGTCGGCGCCGGGCGAACCGAAACCTTCAAGATCGTCGCCGGCGTATTGAAACGCGATTTCGTTCACGGCGGCGAAATATTCCTCGGCGAGCGGCCGGTGCGTTTTCGAGTGCCCGCGAGCGCCGTGCGTGCGGGCGTCGCCTATGTCACGGAGGATCGGAAGGTCGAAGGATTCTTTGAGACCATGTCGATCGCGCGCAACATCTACCTCGGACTGCTCGCCAAGTTTCCCAATGGCCGCTTCCTCACATCCCGGACCGAAGCCGACAAGACCGGCGAGAGTTGGATATCGCAACTCAACGTGCGCACGATCGGCAAGGGCGTGAAGGTCGTCGAATTGTCCGGGGGCAACCAGCAGAAAGTGGTGATCGCCAAATCGCTGGCACAGGAGCCGAGCCTGATCATTTTCGACGAACCGACCCGCGGCGTCGACGTCGGCGCGATCGTCGAAATTCACGATCTGATCAATCGCCTGGCCGACGAAGGCAAGGCTGTCGTCGTGATCTCCTCCTATCTGCCGGAAATTCTCGCGATCTCCGACCGCATCCTGGTTTGCCGGCAAGGCAAGGTTGTCGAGGAATTCTCGGCGCTGGACGTGACCGAGGAGAAGATCATGTATGCCGCGATTCATTAGCGTGGCGGCGAAGCGCGGCAGCCTCGGCAATTCTCTCCTCCCGGACGCGCCCGGTTCATGTCGCCCAATTCTGCGGCAAGAGGTCAAAGAATCCGTAACGACCGCGGATTGACTCCTCCTCCGGGCGCGGCGCAGCATCGCCCGACGGACCGGCGCAGTGCGGGGGACGGCGATGGCGGGGAGATCAGACCTGGGCATCTGGACGCTGTCCCGGCTCGCCGGCCTGCTGCTCGCGCTCCTCTCACCGGCGGCCCGAGCCGGCGCCGCCGAATATTATGGCTACGATCCGGGTGGCAGCCGCTTCGCGCCGCTCGACCAGATCACCCCGGGCAATGTCGACCAATTGGTCCCGGCTTGGACCTACCATACCGGCGATCTCAAAAGCCGCGCCCCCGACGTGCTCAAGCGCTCGAAATTCGAGGTCACGCCGATCCTGGTCGGCGACAAGCTGGTCGCCTGCACGCCTTTCAACGCCGTGGTGGCGCTCGACCCAGGCACCGGGAAAGAGCTGTGGCGCTACGACCCTGAGATCAAGACCGATTACCGCCCGGCCAACATGTTCAACTGCCGCGGCGTCGCGGTCTGGCACGGCCCCGCGGGCGCGGCCGGGCCTTGCGCCCAGCGGATCCTGACCGCGACCGCCGATCTCCGGCTGATCGCGCTCGACCTCGAGGACGGCAAGCCCTGCGCCGATTTCGGCCAGGGTGGCGC
>JBAQGU010001093.1:0-4053 GCA_049287975.1 Roseiarcus sp. | reverse complement strand
GCCTATGAAGGCGATCGAATCGTGGAGCACCCGACCGGGCGTGAAGCCCAGCGTTTCACAGTAAAAGGCGATCGAGCGTCGGAGGTCGTCGACGCGAAGCGCCACCTCTCCAATACCGAGCGGCTTGATCGGAATCCGAGATGCGTCCGACATTGTCTATCCTTTGACAGCGATCCAAATCTCCACGTTGCCGATTCCGATGGGGTCGAAGGCCTCGCTATAGCATTCGAAGCTCGGCGCCGCTGCGACTTCGCATCCAGACTGCGGCAGCCAATGGTCAAAAATGTCCATCCAGGCGCGGCTGATTTCCGAGACATGTCCGCCATGCGTGAAAACGGCGTAGCGCTGCGGGGCAATCGTCAGCTGCATCACCTCGGCCGGCAGCCCCGCAAAACTCGAGACTTCGACGCCGGCGAGATAATCGACATTGCCGGCCTCGTCCATATTCCAACAGACGCCGTAGGATTTCTTGTCCACTTGCCCCGGGACGCGTCCGAAATACTGCGGGCCGAAGCGGTGCCACAGCGCGGGTATCTGAGCCCGGTTGTGGTTTCCGAAACGGCCCCCGAGGCCGGCAATTCGCATGGCCCTTCCGCTTTCGAAGCGAGGAGCGCGCTCTTCTATCCTTTTCGCCATCGTTCGACCTTTCTCGAAGTCACCCATACGGCCCATCTGGCCGGCGATGCTGCCGAGCGCGTCGCCGAAGTCAAGCTCCTTGCCTCGAATGTCAGCCTCGCGCGGCGAGTTGGGATTGATCCGGACCGGGCGGCGGTCTTATCCTCGCCCCGAACGAAGCGCCCGGGACAGCCCTCGAGAGCCGCCGTCCCTCAAAGGAGGAAGCCCGCATGACCTCGTATCTATTCCGCAACGTATCCATCTGGGACGGGATCAACGACCAGGAATACCCCGGCGAAGTCGTCGTGGAGAACAACCGGATCAAGACCGTCGCGCGCGGCCGCAACGCAATCAGCGGCGAAAGCGCAGCCGAGGTGATCGACGGGCACGGGCAATTCCTGATGCCGGGCTTGGTGGAGGGCCACTGCCACCTGTCGTTCGTCGGCCCCACTCGCAATCAGGACTTGGGGGAAATCCCGCCCGAGGAGCATCTGCTGCGCACCTGCCGCAACGCGACGCTGATCCTGAATCATGGCTTCACCTCGGCATATTCGGCAGCTTCCGCGAAACTGCGCATCGACGTGGTCGTGCGCCAGGAAATCCAGGACGGCTATCTCGCCGGCCCGCGCTACCGCGCCGCCGGCCCTGAGATCACGACTACGGGCGGCCTCGGCGACGAGCGAAAACAACACATGCACGCCGAGAGCTTCGGCATGATCGCCGACGGCGTCGATGAAATCCGGCGGGCGGTTCGGCTCTGCTGCCGCGAGGGCGTCGACAACGTGAAGTTCAACATCTCCGGTGACGAATTCGTCTCGCACGCGCGCGCGGAAATCGTCTCGCTGAGCGAGGAAGAGCTACGTGTCGGCGTGAACACCGCGCATGACTGGGGCAAGCGGGTAGCGTGCCATTCCCGAGCCGCCGAATCGGTGAAGCGCGCGGTGCGCGCAGGGGTGGACTGCATCTATCACTGCGACTTCGCCGACGAGGAAGCGCTCGACATGCTCGAGGCGGTCAAGGACAAGGTAATCATCGGACCCGCGTTCGGCCTCGTGCACAATTGCGTGTTCGAGGGCGATGTCGTGGGCTTGACCAAGGATGTCGTCGAACGCATGGGAATGCCGCGCAAACTCGAATTCACCATCGCCACCTACAAAGAGATGCGCAAGCGGGGCATGCGCGTCGTCGTCGGCGGCGACTACGGTTTCACGGTCACGCCGATCGGCCAGAACGCCCGCGACATCGGCCATTTCGTGAAGTTTTTCGGCTATACGCCGGCGGAGGCGCTGAAGTGCGCGACCGCGGTCGGCGGCGACTTGATGGGGCACAAGGGCGAACTCGGCGTGATCAAGGAAGGCGCCCTCGCCGACATCCTGCTCGTCGACGGCAACCCGCTTCTGGACCAGTCGGTGCTGGTGGGGCCTGGGCGTTTCTCGATGATCATGAAGGACGGCAAGATGCACCGCGACCCGCGAGACCGCGCGATGGCGGAAAGGCGGAAGATCGCGGCGGAGTAGCCGATGCAGACGTCAGAAACGTCCGTTAGCCGTCGCCATAGTTACGGTGGAAGAAAGCTTCGATATCTCGCGCGCCATGTAAGATATGGATGATCTCCATGACCTCGCGCGGGGTCGCTGCATCGACATATCGGAAGAAAATCACATAGCTGCCAAATGTAGTGCTGCGATATTCGGAACGAAGTTCGTGCCGAGCGCGTCCCAGAAGGCCTGGCAGCCGGGCAAGGCGCTCGCAGTAATCCGTGAGCTTGTCGATGAAAGTTATCGCGACCTCGCGGCTCTGGCTCGCGGTTTCGATATCGCCGGAGATCTTGGCAAGCTCGCGAAGCGCGCTCGTCAGATAGACGAGTCGCGGCACTTACTGCGAGGTTTCGGGCGGCATCCGCCTTTCCAGATGCTCGCGAACATAGGCGCGCACCCCCGTTGTAGTATGGCTTCCTCCCTCCACTACCGCCGCATCGAGCGCAGCGCGCAATGCATTCGCACGTAACTCGTTGACGGCATGGCGTATGACATCCTCCGGCGTCGGAAAGGTTCCGGCGGCAACTTCGGCCTCGACCCACTGGGCCGCATCGGGTGTCAGTTCGACTTTCACGGCGACGAATCCCTACTTTCCGAGTTCATCTTACCATAAGCAACGGGGTAAACCTAGGGGTTCCAGACAACCCGTCGCTCGGAATGCCAGATAGCCGAGCCTGAACGGCCCGCGTCAGGCCTGCTCCGAGCGGGCACGGCGGGCGACGACGAGTTTGGCGGCGAGAATCTGAACCGCTTCGCCGCGCTGGTTGAGCGTCTCGCTGTGCATGACCACCATTCCGCGATCCGGCCGGGACCGCGACGGCGTTATCTCCGCCACCTTGCTCTCGACGCGCAGCGCATCGCCCGGTCGCGCCGGTTTGGGCCAGGAAATCTCACTCCCGCCTCCGATGACTCCGCCGGCGAGAGGCACACTCTCCACCAGCAGCTTCATGGTGATCGCCGCCGTGTGCCACCCGCTCGCCGCCAGCCCCGCGAAAATCGTGCTCTTGGCGGCCTCGTCGTCGAGATGGAACGGCTGTGGGTCGAACTGCCGCGCGAAGGCCTTGATCTGATCCTCGTCCACCACATGGACCGCGCTCGTGAACGCCTGTCCGACATGCAGGTCGTCGAGATAGAGTACGCCCTGGTCCGGCGGCGGTGACGTCATCGTGAACTCCCATGCTCCGCGTTCGCCAATTCTTTCATCATCGCTCATGGCCGCGCGCCTGCAAAGGCCGGCATCGTCGCCGAGCCAGCATTTACGCTGGACCGCATGATCGCGATTCTCGGCAAGCTCGATGGGGATATCGAAGTGGAAGTCTTCTTTAAAACCCGGGATTCTTTGGCGCGCCCAACCGAGCATCCTCCCGACGCTCATACTTAAAACCTCACCCGATCCGCCCCCTTCAGCCCCATTATCGCCCTCGCCTCGTCGGGCGTCACCACCTGCAAGCCCAGTTCTTCGACAATGCGGCGTATCTTGGCGACTTGCTGGGCACTGTTCTCGGCCAATTGGCCGCGCCCGATGTAGAGGCTGTCCTCGAGCCCGACGCGCAGATTTCCGCCCATCATCGCCGATTGCGTCGCGAATGGCATCTGCATCCGCCCTGCTCCGAGGACGGACCAGTGGTAATCGTCGCCGAACAGATGGTCGGCGGTCTCCTTCATGAACATGAGGTTCCGCATTTCGGCGCCGATGCCGCCATGGGATGCAACGCGAAGTTCATCGAGCCCATGTTGAGCGAGCACATTTCCGGCGAGAAGGCGGCAGCCGCGGCAATGCGCTCCTCGATCGTCATCATGAAGTTGCCGCCCGTCGTGATGTTGACGACCGCGTTGGTCGATTGTTTGATGGTCGGCAGAAAGCGGTTGAACAGCGCGGGATCGCCCGAGGATCTAAGAC
>JBAQGU010001092.1:0-16625 GCA_049287975.1 Roseiarcus sp. | reverse complement strand
GGCACGACCGTATATACCTGCTCGGATCGGGCTTCGGATGCCGAGGCCGCGCGGATCGCAGAGCGCGAGAACGCGGCCGACAAGGCGGGCGGCGCGGATACGAGGAAGGAAGACGCCGGCGTGGCCGACATATTGTTCGACCTGAAGCGGCGCGAGACGCGGGCTTACGCCCATATTTTCTCGCGCAGCCTCGTCGCGCAGTGGCAAGGGGCGGGACGCCTCAATCATAATCCGGAACGCTCGGCCGGATTCGTCGTTCTGAAGGCGCCTGATTTCCCCTCCGTTCTTGTGGAACTCGGATATCTCTCGAACGCGGAGGACGTCGCCAACATGACGTCCGCCGACTGGCGGGCGAAAGCCGCGGCCGCGATGGTCGGCGCGATCGAACGCTTTTTTGCTCCAGCCGCCAGTTCCCCGCCCGCGCCGGGCGCCCCCGCGGAAGCGCTGGTCGCCTCGGAAAAACCGAACCCGCTCGACCCCTCCAAGGGCGGGCCTCCCCATGCGCCGTGAGCATGAGTTCATAGTTTTGCCGCAGTCGGGACGGAAGGAACCGGTCGCGACGAGGCGGGGCGACGAACGCCCGACGCCGCCCTCGATTCGCGATAGAGAGCCCGGGGCTCGCCCCCGGGGCGCGCCGCCGACAGAGCTGGAAACAGCACGAAGGGTCTGGATCTGAGCATGCGCGCCATCGCCCGGTTTATAGGTTTCGTATTCGCGACCGGCGCCATCGTCTTCGTCATAGCCGCTGCCATAGTCGGGGCGGTGATCTTCAAGTTCGAGCAGGACCTCCCCGACTATTCCCAGCTCAAGAACTACGAGCCCCCCGTGATGACGCGGGTGCACGCATCCGACGGAACCCTGCTCGCGGAATATGCGCACGAACGCCGCCTCTACCTGCCGTCGGCCGCCATTCCCCAACTCGTCAAGAACGCGTTCATCTCGGCCGAGGACAAGAACTTCTATACGCACCGGGGCTTCGACCCCGAGGGCATCATCCGCGCCGCCTATGTGTTCCTGCAGGGCTCCAAGCGCGTCCAGGGCGCCTCCACGATCACCCAGCAGGTCGCCAAGAACTTCCTGCTCACCGCCGATCGGACTTTTCAGCGCAAGATCAGGGAAATCCTGCTCAGCCTGCGCATCGAATCGGCCTATTCGAAGGATCGCATCCTCGAGCTCTATCTCAACGAAATCTACCTGGGGCTCAGCAACTATGGCGTAGCGGCGGCAGCGCTGAATTATTTCAACAAGTCGGTGCACGAGCTCACAATCGCCGAGGTCGCCTATCTCGCGGCGCTCCCGAAGGAGCCCAGCGATCTCAATCCTTTTCGCAATCATGACCGCGCGATCGAGCGACGCAATTACGTGATCGGCCGCATGGAGGAGGACCATTACATCACCGCCGACCAGGCGAGGGCCGCGCGCGCCGAGCCGCTCACGGTCAGTCCGCGCGCGCTGACTCCCGATTCCATCGCCGCCGGCTTCTTCGCCGAAGAGGTGCGGCGTGAGCTGAAGGACCGCTATGGCGAGCAGAAGCTCTACGAGGGCGGCCTCTCCGTGCGCACGACGCTCGACCCCAAGATGCAGCTGATGGCGCGGAAGGCGCTCGTCGACGGTCTCGTTCGCTATGACGAAGCGCACGGCTGGCACGGCACCGTCAAAACGATCGACCTCGGACAGGATTGGGGCATCCCCCTCGGCGACCTTCCCGAATACGCCGACATCAAGCCCTGGCGGCTCGCGGTCGTGCTCGACGTGACGGATGCGTCGATCCGCATCGGCCTGCAACCCGAACACGACAAGTCGGGCGCGCTCGTCTCCGGCCGCGAAACCGGCACCGTGACGGCCGACGGCGTCAAATGGACATGGAAGCGGCCAAAGCAGCTCGTCAAGCCGGGCGACGTCGTCTACGTCGAACCGGTAACAACGCGCGCCGGCGAGTATCGCTTGCGGCAGATTCCGGAGGTTTCCGGCGCCTGCGTAGCAATGGACCCTTTCACCGGCCGCGTGCTGGCGATGGTGGGCGGTTTCTCCTACGACCAGTCGGAATTCAATCGGGCGACTCAAGCGCAGCGTCAGCCCGGCTCCTCGTTCAAGCCCTTCGTCTATGCCGCCGCGCTCGACAACGGCTACACGCCCTCCTCGATCATCCTCGACGCGCCGATCGAGATCGATCAAGGCAATGGCGAAATCTGGAGGCCGGAGAATTTCGAAGGGAAGTCCGAAGGACCGCATACGCTGCGCTTCGGCGTCGAGCATTCGATCAACCAGATGACGGTGCGGCTCGCCCGCGACATCGGGATGCCGTTGATCGTCGAATACGCCAAGCGCTTCGGCATCTACGACAATCTGCCGCCGTTCCTGGCGATGTCGCTGGGCGCGGGCGAGACCACGGTGCTCCGCCAAGTCACGGGCTATTCGATGTTCGCCAACGGCGGCAAGCGAATCAAGGCGACCTTGATCGACCGCATCCAGGATCGCTGGGGCAACACGATCTATCGCCACGACGAGCGCATTTGTCAGGGTTGCGACGCCGCGAAGTGGGAGAATCAGCAAGAACCGAAGCTGGTGGACAAGCGTGAGCAGGTGATCGATCCGCTGACGGCCTATCAGATCACCTCGATCATGGAAGGCGTCATCCAGCGCGGCACGGGAGTCGCGATCAAGGAAGTCGGCAAGCATCTGGCGGGCAAGACCGGAACGACGAACGAGGCGAAGGATCTCTGGTTCGTCGGCTACGCTCCGGATCTCGCGTTCGGCGTGTTCATGGGCTACGACAAGCCTCGCTCGCTCGGCGATAGCGCTCAGGCGGCCCTCTACACCGCGCCGATCTTCCGCGATTTCATGAAGCTCGCGCTCAAGGATGTGCCGGACACTCCCTTCCGGGTGCCGCCGGGCATCAAGCTGATTTCCGTCGACGTCCACAGCGGCCAGCGCTCCACCGGGGCGGGCTCGATCATGGAAGCCTTCAAGCCGGGCACGGCGCCGCCCGATTCCTACGGAGGCGGAGGCGAAGCGGCGGCCGCGGGCGCCACGGTGACGCCCGACGTCGAGAGGGTCGGAGGCGGGACCGGCGGGCTGTATTGAGCTGAGTTCCGATTGGGCTTGTTGCGCCCTTCGCGGTCCTCTAAATGATGGTTGGGCGCCGTCGAGCGCCTCCTCTCTCGGTCCTGATTCCCCATGCGCGCCGAAGCCGAATCCCTCGTCGAAACGATCAAGCAGTCCGTGGGACTGTTGAGGAGGCATCTTTGACGTCGATGCGGCGACGCGGCGTCTAGCCGAGCTCAACGCCAGATCGGAGGACCCGAACCTCTGGAACGATCCCGAAGCGGCGCAGAAGCTGATGCGCGAGCGCACGTCGCTGGAGGATCGGCTGGGGTCGGTCGCCAAGATCCAGCGCGATCTCGACGACGCCGCGACGCTCGTCGAACTCGGCGAAATGGAAGCCGATCCCGAGACCGAGAACGAGGGTCTCGCGCAGCTCAGGGCGTTGAAGGCCGAGGGCGAGCGGCGTCAACTGGAGGCGCTGCTGTCGGGTGAAGCAGACGGCAACGATTCGTACCTGGAAGTGCATTCGGGCGCCGGCGGCACGGAAAGCTGCGACTGGGCGCGCATGCTGCTGCGGATGTACGTGCGCTGGGGCGAGCGGCGTCAGTTCGACGTCGAGGTGATCGAGGAGACGGCAGGCGACGAGGCCGGCGTCAAGTCGGCCACGATCATGGTCAAGGGCCACAACGCGCACGGCTGGCTGAAGACCGAATCGGGCGTGCACCGGCTGGTGCGCATTTCGCCGTTCGACTCGAACGCTCGGCGGCACACGAGCTTCGCGTCCGTCTGGGTCTATCCCGTGGTCGACGACCGCATCCAGATCGACGTCAACGAGAGCGACTGCCGGATCGACACGTACCGGGCTTCGGGCGCCGGCGGCCAGCACGTCAACAAGACCGAGTCGGCGGTGCGCATCACGCACATCCCGACCGGAATCGTCGTCGCCTGCCAGATGGAGCGCTCGCAGCACAAGAACCGCGCGACCGCCTGGAACATGCTCCGCGCCAGGCTTTATGAGCGTGAGCTGGAGCTGAAGGAAGCCAAGGCGACGGCCGACGCTGCCTCGAAGACGGAAATTGGCTGGGGTCACCAGATCCGATCCTACGTCCTGCAGCCCTATCAGATGGTCAAGGATCTGCGCACCGGCCACGTCTCCGGCACGCCGTCCCAGGTGCTCGACGGCGATCTCGACGACTTCATGGAAGCCTCGCTCGCGCAGAAGCTGTCGGGTCGGACCGTGACGGTGGAGGATGTGGAATAGGGCTACCGCACCGCCGATTTTCTGACCCCACAACTCATGGCCATCGGACCCATCCAGAGCGTAAAAATATCCACTCGCCGAAGAAGAACGACCCCGCCCGCGGCCGGCGTCAGGCCGCTCTGCACGGGATAGTTGGCCACCACCAACCTCAAAAGGATCGCGCCCGAGGAGCTGCGGGTCCCCGTCCCTCCGTTGGCAAACCGAGCAAACAGCCCTCGGGATTCGAATCTCCATTGCGAGGAGACGGTTGAGCGCCCGGGCGATCGCCGACGAGCGCCGGCGACGGGCCAGCGGTCTGATCGCGATCCGGAATGGAGGCGGTTGACGGCCGCCGACGCACCCTCTATATGAGCGCCATCCCGAACGTGTTCTGGGTCCCGGCGCCGGTAACGAGCGCATGGGACTTTTTGCGTTTGGGGTCAACTCGGCAAGGGCCGGCCTCCACCGGACGCTGGGTTGTGCGCAACCGCCGCGCAAGATCGCTCGCGGCTGAAATGGAGATTGGGCCGTGGCGCGCATAGCAGGCGTAAACATTCCGACCAACAAGCGCGTGATCATCGCGCTGCAATATATTCACGGCATCGGCCCGAAGAAGGCCGAGGAAATTTGCGAGAAGGTGCATATTCCGTCCGATCGCCGCGTATCGCAGCTCAGCGACGCCGAGGTGCTGCAAATTCGCGAGACGATCGACCGCGATTATATGGTCGAAGGCGATCTCCGCCGGGAAGTATCCATCAATATCAAGCGTTTGATGGACCTGGGCGCTTATCGCGGGCTCCGCCACCGCAAGCAGTTGCCGGTTCGCGGCCAACGCACGCACACTAACGCGCGCACCCGCAAGGGCAAGGCGAAGGCGATCGCGGGCAAGAAGAAGTAACCGGAAACCCGCTGCGATTTGACGATTTTCCGCGCTTCGAGCGCGCCCGAAGGACGAACCCATGGCCAAGGAAGCAACCCGCGTTCGCCGTAAAGAACGCAAGAACATCGTGTCGGGCGTGGCCCACGTCAACTCGACGTTCAACAATACGATGATCACCATCACCGACGCGCAGGGCAACACCATTTCCTGGTCTTCGGCCGGGACGATGGGCTTCAAGGGCTCGCGCAAATCGACGCCCTTCGCCGCCCAGATGGCCGCCGAGGACGCAGTAAAGAAGGCCGGGGAGCACGGCATGCGCATGCTCGAGGTCGAGGTCTCGGGACCCGGGTCGGGGCGCGAATCGGCGCTCCGCGCGATTCAGGCGGCGGGCTTCAACGTCACCTCGATCCGCGACGTGACGCCGATCCCGCACAACGGCTGCCGCCCGCGCAAGCGCCGCCGCGTCTGAACCAGTCTGGGCGAACGACCGTTCGCGCGGCCGAGAGATTGCTCTCGATTCGAGGGATGTTAGCCCCATGCAAGTGATTCAAAAGAACTGGCAAGAACTCATCAAGCCAAAGAAGCTCGAAGTCCAGCAAAGTGACGATCCGCGTCGCGTCGCCACCGTGGTCGCGGAGCCGCTCGAGCGCGGCTTTGGCCAGACGCTAGGCAATTCGCTGCGTCGCGTGCTGCTGTCGTCGCTTCAAGGCGCGGCGATCACCTCGATCCACATCGACGGCGTGCTGCACGAGTTTTCGTCGATCCCCGGCGTGCGCGAGGACGTCGTCGACATCGTGCTCAACGTCAAGGACATCGCGATCAAGATGCAGGGCGAGGGCGTCAAGCGCCTCGTTCTCAAGCGCCGCGGGCCGGGCGCCGTCACGGCGGGCGATATTCAGACGACCGGCGACATTCACATCCTGAACCCCGGTCTGCAGATTTGCACGCTCGACGAGGGCGCGGATCTTCGCATCGAATTCACCGTGATGAGCGGCAAGGGCTATGTCCCCGCCGATCGCAATCGCGCGGAGGACTCCCCGATCGGCTTGATGCCGATCGACAGCCTGTTCTCGCCGGTCAGGAAGGTTTCCTACCGCGTCGAGAACACCCGCGAGGGGCAGGATCTCGACAAGGACAAGCTGACGATGACGATCGAGACCAACGGCGCGATGTCGCCGGAGGACGCGCTCGCCTATGCCGCCCGGATTCTGCAGGATCAGCTGGGGGTGTTCGTCAACTTCGAGGAGC
The DNA here is from genome assembly GCA_049287975.1 of Roseiarcus sp. Taxonomy (GTDB): domain Bacteria; phylum Pseudomonadota; class Alphaproteobacteria; order Rhizobiales; family Beijerinckiaceae; genus Roseiarcus. The sequence continues at coordinate 10,212 of JBAQGU010001092.1, read as the reverse complement.
CGCGCCGCGAGGAGGCGCACACGTCCATTCCCGAACTCGCGTTCAATCCGGCCTTGCTCAAGAAGGTCGACGAGCTCGAGCTTTCGGTTCGCTCCGCCAATTGCCTCAAGAACGACAACATCACCTATATCGGCGACCTCATCCAGAAGTCCGAGAGCGAAATGCTTCGAACGCCGAATTTCGGCCGTAAGTCGCTCAACGAAATCAAGGAAGTGCTCGCGCAGATGGGGCTCCACCTCGGCATGGAAGTCACCGGCTGGCCGCCCGAGAACATCGAGGAACTCGCGAAGCGCTTCGAGGAGCATTACTGAAAACCCTTCTCCCGCTCTTGCGGGAGAAGGTGGCGCGTAGCGCCGGATGAGGGTCGTCGTAATTACCACAGCCCCTCACCCCAGCCCTCTCCCGCAAGCGGGAGAGGGGGAAATAACAAACGGCCGTACCGTGGCGCGGCGGCCGTAAAAACCAGGAGAGCCAACATGTACCACGGACGCCAGAAGCGCCGCTTCAATCGCACGTCGGAACACCGCACCGCCATGTTCGCCAATATGGCTCAGGCGCTGATCAAGCACGAGCAGATCGTCACCACGCTCCCCAAGGCCAAGGATCTGCGTCCGGTGGTCGAGAAGCTGGTGACGCTCGGCAAGAAGGGTGATCTGCACGCGCGCCGCATCGCGATATCGCGGCTGCGCGACGCCGATCTCGTCAAGAAACTGATCGACGTGATCGGCCCGCGCTACAAGGACCGCCACGGCGGCTATACCCGCATTATGAAGGCCGGCTTCCGCCAGGGCGACAACGCGGCGATGGCGGTGATTGAATTCGTCGATCGCGACGTCGACGCCAAGGGCAAGGATTCGGGGCCGGCGCCGGAGAAGGCCGCGACCGAGGCCTGAGTTTTTTGGCGAATAGCAAATGGTGAATGGCGAATCGAGTGACTATTCGCCACTCGCCATTCGCTCCTGAACCTGGCCCGATCCATGCACGGCGAGCAGGGAAATGGGGCCAACTGTGTCAAAAAGGAACAGCAATGGAAGAGCGCCGCAAGGTTCCGCGGGATCGGACCTTTCTCAACGGTCGGATTGCGTTCAACAATAAGAATTCCACCGCCGACTGCCTCGTTCGCAACTGCTCCAGCGAAGGCGCCAAGATCGCAGTCGCTGAAACTCTGCCGCTTCCCCGCGAATTCGATTTTCTGATCCCCGGCAAGCGCGAAATCCGACATGCGCGGCTTGTCTGGCGACGCGGGGCGCAAGCGGGCGTGACGTTCGTGGCCTGAGGCAACAAACGAGACTTTTGCAGATCGGCTGTCGCACGACCAACTCGATCGTCATTGCGAGTTCCGCCCGGCCTTGGGCCGCCCGACCCTGATGGACGAAACGGGAGAAAGAGAGTCCTGGCCCTCACGGTCATGGTCGGGCTTGTCCCGGCGATCCAGGTCGTCAAACCGCACTTGGGGTTCGCATTCTGATCACGCTCAGTCTTCAGCTCCCAGCGCCGCGGAAGCCGAACCGCGTGGATGGCCGGAACAAGCCTGAACAAACCCGGCCATGACGGAAATCTTCTCCCCCCTCACGCCACCGCCTCGATCGTCCTCCCGAGCTTCTCCACGACCTCGCCGATTTGCGCTTCGCTGATGATGAGCGGCGGCATCAGCTCGATGGTGTCGCCGGAGAGGCGCAGCATGATGCCGGCTTCGTGGAAGGAATATTCGAGCGCCTGATAGCCGCGCAGGCCGACGCTGCCAGGTATCGGCGCGAGGTCGATCCCGCCGGTGAGGCCGACGCAGCGGATGTCGAGGACGTTCGGCAGGCCCTTCAGCGTCATCAGCGCGTCGCACCATTTCGGCTCCAATGTCTTGGCGCGATCGAACAGTTTCTCGTCGCGATAGACATCGAGCGTCGCCAGCCCCGCCGCGCAGGCGAGCGGATGGCCGGTATAGGTGTAGCCGTGGAACAGCTCGATTGCGTGCTCGGGGCCGTTCATGAACGCATCGTAGATCGCTTTCCGCACGATCACGCCGCCCATCGGAACCGTGCCCGAGGTGACGCCCTTGGCGAAGGTGATCATGTCGGGGATGACGCCGTAGCGCTCGGCGGCAAAGGCGAAGCCGAGCCGCCCGAAGCCGGTGATGACTTCGTCGAATATCAGCAGAATGCCGTATTTGTCGCAGATCGCGCGCAGTTTTTGCAGATAGCCCTTGGGCGCCGGCAGCACGCCGGTCGAGCCCGCCATCGGCTCGACGATGACGGCGGCGATGGTCGAGGCGTCGTGCAGGCCGACGATCCCCTCGAGCGCGTCGGCGAGATGGCCGCCCCATTCCGGCTCGCCCTTGGTGAAGGCCTGATGTTCGCGGCTGTAAGTGGACGGCAGATGGTCGGTTCCCGACATCAGGGAACCGAAGAACTTGCGATTGTTGACCATGCCGCCGACGGAAATGCCGCCGAAGCCGACGCCGTGATAGCCGCGCTCGCGGCCGATCAGGCGCTGGCGCGAGCCGTGGCCTCGGACGTTGTGGTAGGCGATCGCGATCTTCAGTGCGGTGTCGCACGCTTCCGATCCCGAATTGGTGAAGAAGACATGGTCGAGATCGCCCGGCGCGAGTTCGGCGATGCGCGAAGAGAGTTGGAATGCGAGCGGATGCGCGAACTGGAAGGTCGGCGAAAAATCCAGTTCGGCGGCCTGGCGCTGGATCGCGGCGACGATGGAGGGCCGGTTGTGTCCGGCGTTGCAGCACCAGAGCGCCGCGGTCGCGTCGAGAATCTCACGCCCCTCGGGGGTGTAATAGTGCATGTCCTTCGATTTGGAAATCAACCGCGGCCGCTTCTTGAACGCCCGGTTCGGCGTGAACGGCAGCCAGAACGCGGCCAAGTCATTGGGAACGGCGCGTGCGGCGGCGGTGGACATCGGTGTTCTCCTCGGGCGTGATCGGTTTTCTGAACAATGCCCCCGGGCAGTGGACTTGTCCAGTTGTCGCGATGTTTCGGTCGTTCTAAATACCGAACGCATGAACAGCTCGGCCCGTGAACTCGACCTTGGCGCGCGATTGCGCGCTTTGCGACTGCGCGGCGGGCTTTCCCAGCGTGAACTGGCCCGGCGCGCCCACGTGTCCAATGCGACTATCTCGATGATCGAGGCCGATCGCGTCAGTCCGTCCGTGTCGGCGTTGCGGCAGATTCTCGCGCCGCTCGGCGTCGGCATCGGAGATTTCTTCTCCGCGCCCGAGCCGCCGGGCGAGCAGGTCGTTTTCCGCGCCGACGAACTGACCGAGATATCGGGCGGCGCGGTTTCCTATCGCCAGGTCGGGGCCGATCTCAGGGAACGCGCATTGCAAATGATTTACGAGCGCTATCGGCCGGGCGCGCAGTCGGGCGCCAAGATGCTCTCGCATCAGGGCGAGGAGGCGGGGTTCGTCATCAAGGGCCGGTTGTCGCTCGAAGTGGATGGCCGCCGCTACGATCTCCGCGAGGGCGACGCCTATCGCTTCGATAGCCGAAAGCCGCATGCCTTCCGCAATGCGGGCGACGTCGATCTCGTGATCGTCTCGGCCTGCAGCCCGCCGACCTTCTGACCGGCGTCCCAACTCGGGACGCCCGCGGGCGTTCGGCGGTAACGCGGGCGCAACCCTAAGCCCCTATGAATGAAGTTGTTCGCGTTCGACGGTCGCGCCTTTTGGCGCCCCGTTCGGTGCGGAGCGGGTTTGCTTGCGGCGTGAGTTGCGTATGACCGGTTCGCGTATGGCTTGGGCGGGTTCGGCAGTGGCGCCCTGGGGCATTGCTCTCGGGTTGCTGGTGTCGATCACCGCTCGGGCCGACCCGGACCCTGGCGTATCCGGCGGCCCCGTCGAGCGAAACGGCGGCGTCGATCGCTTCTCCCCCGTCCACGAAGCCTTATCGGCGGCCACGTTCCGGGCGAGCGCCGCGGACTCGGCGGGCGACGCCGATGCCTGGCTGATCCCGGCGCATCTCACGCTCGGCGCGCTGGACGAACTGTCCGCCGTTCCCGACGAAATCGAGCCGAAATCGACGTTCAAACGCGCCAGCGCGGAAATTCCGACGATCAATCGCGAACACAAGGGCGATCCGTTCATCGTATTGCGTCCGGGATTGGGCGCGCACGGCAGCGGACCGGCGCCGTCGGCGCTGGTTCTCGCGGATTCCGAAGCGGACTGGCCGGCGGATTCTCGCAGCCCCGTCGCGCTCGCGCCCGCCGCGGGCAACGCGCCCAGCCGGCCGACCGAGTCCTTCAGCGACGGCGCCACGCCGTCGATCGCGCTCGATTGGGCGCTGAATTCTTCGACGCCGGGGCCGAGTGAGGGCAAGCTGCTGATCGGAGCCGGGCATGGGCCCGCGCAGACGACGATCGCCGCCAAACTGGACTATGCCTCGCTGATAGACCCCAAGGATTCGGCGCGGCAGATGCGCTGCCTGGCGGAGGCGGTCTATTTCGAATCGCGCAGCGAGCCGGAAAACGGTCAGGCGGCTGTCGCGCAGGTCGTGCTCAACCGCGTGCGCAGCGGCATCTTCCCGACCAACGTCTGCGGCGTCGTCTATCAGGACCGCAACCGCCCGTTCGCCTGCCAGTTTTCGTTCGCCTGCGAGGGCAAGTCGCTGCGCATCGAGGAGCCGGGCGCCTGGGCAGTCGCGACGCGGATCGCCCAAGCCGTCGTGCGCGGCGTCAATTTCAATCCGAAGGTCGCCGAGGCGCTCAACTACCACGCTAATTACGTCTATCCGTTCTGGGCGTCGTCGCTGCGTCGCGTCGATCGCATCGGCGCCCATATCTTCTACGCGATGCGCTCCGACTTGAACTGGGCCCCCGGCGCGCTCAATGGCCGCGGCGACCTGCCGCCGCTGCAGGCCGCGGCGAAGTAGCAGCGGGGCGTCGGCCTCGGCCCGCGATCAAGTCTCCGGCGAATACGCCAGTCTGTGCCGCGAGCGGTTCGCGGGGCATCTTCATGCAGGTCGAAGCCACCGCGCGCCTGCGCATCGTCCTTCAGCGCCGAAAATCGAGGCGCCCGCGCCACGCGAGGAGTCGCTCGTCATGACGTCACCAAAATGACGCAAACGTCGCCCCATGCGGCAGATTGTCCCCCTTCCTCGATGTCAGCGCGCGGCTGCGGCGTTCGCCATTTTCTTCGCCGCGCCGGCGGCGTGCGTCGATGGGATGGCCGGCGAGAGGTTGCCCTCGGGCCCTCTTCGCGTTGCGGGCTATGACGTCGCGCCCTACGGATCGGTGGAACCGGACGGTCTATTTTCCGGAGCCAGCGTCGAACTCTGGCGGCGCGTCGCCGAGGAGATGCATTGGCGCTATCAATTCACCTTGGTGTCGCGCATGGACGCGATCCTCGCAGGCCTGGAAGAGGACCGTTCGACGCGGCCATCGGGGCGATCAGCATCACTGCCGAGCGACTCGCGCGCGTCGACTTTTCGTATCCCGCCCATCGCTCTGGCGTCGCAGTCGCGTTCGCGCGTAAGACCGGGCTGCTCTCCGCGTTGTCGAACTACGGCGCCGCGGCTTCCGAACTCGGCACGTTGCTCGCGATCATGCTCCTCCCGCTGCTGTCGATCGGCGGGCTGATGTGGGCGCTGGAACGTCCGGGGTCCCGACCGGAGCGCGCTGGGGATTCGGCCGTGCAAACGTTGCACGACGGCCTATATTGGGCGGCGGTCACGATGACCACGGTCGGCTATGGCGACAAGACGCCGAAGACTTCGATCGGCCGCGTGCTGGCGGTGCTCTGGATGATCGCGAGCCTCGCGCTCGTTTCGCTGTTTTCGAGCACCCCGGTTTCGCGGATGACCGCCGAAAACATCGTCGGCGCCGCCCAAGTCGAACGCGCCGAACTCGGGGGCCTGCGACTCGCGGCGGTCACGGATTCCTCAGAATATCTCGACAGCCTTGGTCTCGCCTACACGAAATCCGACGACCTCCGACAGGCGTTGCCGGAGCTGGCGAATGGGCGCGTCGACGCCGTCGTCAACAGCGTCGGCTCCCTGGAATACGCGATTTCGCGGGAATTTTCAGCCGCCGTCGCCATACCGCGAGGCGTGCTCGCGCCAGCCTACATGGCCGTGGCGCTGCCGGCGAACTCGCCGCTGAAGAAGGCTCTCGACCGGGGGCGCTGATCCGGATACCGCGAGCCCGGAATGGCGAGCGCTGGAGCCGACGTATTTCGGGCGATGAGTCGCCGCGACGGTGGAACAAGCGCCTGATCGCGGCGAGCAGATCGATTTCGCGTACTTCAGCCGATCACGTCCGCCGCAGGCACAAACTTCAGCCCATGCGCCTGCGCGACCGGCTCGCAGGTCACTTTGCCGTCGTGTACGTTGAGGCCGGCGCGCAGATGCACATCGTCCGTCAGCGCCTGCCGCCAGCCCTTGTCGGCGATCGCGAGCGTGAAAGGCAGCGTCGCGTTGTTGAGCGCGAAGGTCGAGGTGCGCGCGACCGCGCCGGGCATGTTGGCGACGCAATAGTGTACGACGCCGTCGACGACATAAGTCGGGTGCGAATGCGTCGTCGCTCTGGACGTCTCGCAGCAGCCGCCCTGATCGATCGCGACGTCGACGATGACGGCGCCGGGCTTCATCGTCGAGAGCATCGCGCGGGTGACCAGCTTCGGCGCGGCTGCGCCGGGCACCAGCACCGCGCCGATCAGGAGGTCGGCGCGCCTGACGAGTTCCGCGATCGTCGCACGCGTCGAATAGATCGTACGAACGCCGGTGCCGAACTGTGCGGAAAGGCGACGCAGCGCCTCGTTGGACTTGTCGACGACGGTGACGTTCGCGCCCATGCCGAGCGCGATCGTCGCGGCGTGAGTGCCGGAAACGCCGCCGCCGAGCACGATCACCTCGGCCGCGGGCACGCCTGGCACGCCGCCGAGCAGAATTCCGCGTCCACCCTGCGCCTTCTCCAGCGCATGCGCGCCCACCTGCGGCGCCAATCGGCCTGCGACCTCCGACATCGGCGTCAACAAGGGAAGGCCGCCATACGGCGAAGTCACGGTTTCGTAGGCGATGCAGGTCGCGCCGCTCGCAACGAGGTCCATGGTCTGCGCGAGGTCCGGCGCCAGATGCAGATAGGTGAAGAGGATCTGGCCGCGGCGCAACAGCATGCGCTCCTCGGCGAGCGGCTCCTTGACCTTCACGATCATCTCGGCGCGGGCGAAAATCTCGCGCGCCGCCGTGACGATAGTCGCGCCGGCGGCGACATATTCCGCGTCCGTGAGACCCGCGCCGATTCCGGCCAACCCTTCGACCAGGACCTGATGCCCGTGGTGCGTCAACTCGGCCACCGAAGCGGGGGTCAGCCCGACGCGAAATTCGTTGTCCTTGATTTCCCGTGGCATTCCGATGAGCATCGAACCATCTCCTTGCGTTGATGCGGCAGGGTCGGGCCAAATCCACGAAATGTGTAGCCGAAGTCAGCCCGGCGCAGGCTCGATTTCGCATGATATGCGATCATTCGGGCGAAACGGGAAGAATTATGCGTGCAAACGAAATCGACGATCGCGATCAGGCGATCCTGCGCGCCTTGATGAGCGACGGGCGGCTGACCAAACTCGCCCTCGCCGAACGGGTCCATCTTTCGTCCGCCGCCTGCTTGCGTCGAGTTCATCGCCGGCTACGTCATGCTGCTCGATCCCGACGTCGTTGCACTTTCCGGCGCGGCGTTCGTTTCCGTGGCGCTCGAGCAACAAGGACGCGCGACGCTCGACCGATTGGAGCGAGACGAGCGCCGTCACGCCGAAATCATCGAGTGCTACCTCTGGGCGGGCGCCTCGGACTACCTGCTGCGCGTCGCGTTTCGCGACGCGCGCGACTGCCGCCCCGGACGCGAATATGGTAGGCGTCCGAAAACTCTGAAGGACCAACGTGACCGACCAAGACGCCGATATCGAAAAGATGCCGTTCGAGACGGCGCTCGCGGAGCTGGAGTCGATCGTCGATCGGCTGGAAAAAGGCTCGGTCGCGCTCGAGGAATCGATCAAGCTCTACGAGCGCGGCGAGACGTTGAAAGCGCGTTGCGACGCGTTGCTGAAGGACGCGGAAATGCGGATCGAGAAAATCACGCTTTCCGCCGACGGCAAGCCCAAAGGCGTTACGCCGTTGGACGGCGAGTGAGCCGGACCAACAAAGTGTTCGCCTCCCGTAGCTGCGGTTTGTCGAGCGAGCATTTCGCGTCATGCGCTGCCGGCGTGTTTATCTAAAGTTGCAATCGCGACGCTACGCAATCCCACATTGCCGCAACTGCGCATCAGATATTTATGCGAAATTCGACTTTGTGGAGCCCGCCGTTTACGGTTTATTAACCACGATTGATGCAACCTACGATGGTAAATCTTAACGATCGTCTCGGTCAGCGATTCGCATCCGGGCGCAACGAACAGAAAGGCTAAAATTATGCGAACGGTTGCTTTTGTCACACAAAAAGGTGGATCAGGTAAGAGCACGCTGGCGTCTTCACTGGCGGTCGCGGCGCACGAGCAGGGCGAGCGGGTCTGCGTCGTCGACATGGACCCCCAGGCCTCACTGGTGACCTGGGCGAAGAATCGTGGCGTCGACGACGTACCGGTCGTCGCGGCAAGCGCGAACAAACTGACGGTATTGCTGGAGGCCGCGGAAAAGAATGGCGTCTCGCTGGTCATCATCGACACGCCCGGCGCCGACGGCGCGGCCTCGACCGCGGCGATGAAGGTGGCCGATCTCAACGTCATCCCCTCGCGCCCGAGCGTGTTCGACCTCTGGGCCAGCGCCCAGACGCGCGCGGCTTTGAAGGATTCGCGCAGCGATTATGTCTTCCTGCTCAATCAGTGCCCCCCGGCGCAGCAGTCGGCTCGGGTGGACGAAGGGGTCTCGACGCTGGAGGAATTGGGCGGCCTCATTTCGCCGCTCATTCTGGCCCGCGTCGACTACCAGGAGGCCGCCCGTCATGGTTGGGGAGTGACGGAAATCAACCCGAACGGCCCCGCGGCACGGGAAATACGCGCGCTCTGGTCCTCGATCAAGCGCCGCCTCGCCAAGGGCAAGGCCAAGCCCGCGGCGACCGCCAAGGCGGCCTGACGGGGACGCCTGCCGCAAGCGGGCCATCCAGATTTCCGCCGTCGGCTCAGGTTGTCGGCCCTGGATACCCGCTTGCGCGGCACGACAAATTCGCGCGCTACCTGTCGAGCGCGATCCCGCGCCTTGTCAGCGCGCGGTGAATTTGAGATAACGCGCCCGGATGGCCAGGGCGCCACGCCCAGGCTTCCGATTGGAGGCAGCCATGAGGCGCATTCCACTTCTCACCATCGTCATCGCGAGCCTTGCCGGCTTCCCCCTCGCGGCGCGAGCGGAAACGCCGGTCGAACGAGGTCGATATCTCGTCACGATCACTGGATGCAACGATTGCCATACGCCGGGGGCCTTGTTTGGAAAACCCGACAAGGCGAAGCTTCTCGCGGGCTCCGACGTTGGTTTTGGGGATCCGGCCTCAGGCGTGGTGGTCGGCCAGAATCTCACACCGGACAAGGAAACGGGGTTGGGCGGCTGGACCTCGGACCAGATCGTGACCGCGCTCACCACTGGCAAAATCCCCGATGGGCGAATGCTCTCCCCGATCATGCCCTGGCCCGCGCTCTCGAAGCTCACCCACGAGGACGCCTTGGCGATCGCGGCCTACCTGAAAAGTCTTCCCGCCGTGAAGAATGCGGTCCCCGGGCCCTACAAGGCGGGCGAGACGCCAGCGGTCGCAGTTTCCGTGGTCGTGCCGCCATCGGTATTTGCGAAGTTGCCGAATCCGCTGCCGGCAAAGTGATGCGAAATTCTTAGGCGCGGGCGCCGGCGGCGCTCCGCGACTGCTGGGGCCGGGAGCACCCTCCGCTCAGTCGGACACGCGCGACCGTATCAACTGGCCGCCGCGGGAGATCGTCAAATCCCACAGCCGCACGCGCTGCGCCGCGGCTTTTTCCAGGTCGCGCGTCGTCTTGATCGTCGCGCCGTTCAGCTCGACGACGATGTCGTCCTTCTGAACGCCCAGATTGGCCGCGATCGAATCCTGCGCGACATCCGTCACGATGACGCCATCGCCGACGCCTACTGAGTCGGATTGCAGCGACAGTTCCTCCACCACTGCGGGTGACAGGTTCATCACCTCGGCGCCCTGGAACGGCGAGCGGCCTTTGATGCGTATCGTGTCGCGCGGCGGCGTCTCCGGCGCCGCGGTGAGCTTCAGCGG
>JBAQGU010001091.1:0-9926 GCA_049287975.1 Roseiarcus sp. | reverse complement strand
AAGGAGACTCCGACAGGGGCGGGCTGGGCAGCGGCGGGAGCGCCGCCCGAATGCACGCTAGCCAACAGTGCAGCTAAGTCGAACCCGTCCGGCGGCGAAGGGGGAGCGGCGGCGGGCGCATCTTTGTCCGGCGCCTTTCGAAGCTCGACGACGCGCGCGGCGGCGGTGACGCCCTCGTCCGCCGCCGAGGGCGGCGGGGCCGCCTGGGAGAGTCCGACAGGGTCGGGCTGGGTAACGGCTGGAGCGCCACTCAAATGAGCCAACAGTGCTGGCAAGTCGAACCCGGCCGGCGGCAAAGAGGAAGCGGCGGCAGGCGCGCTCCCCGTTTGTAGGCTCGCCAATAGCATCGGCCCGTCGGAGCCAGCCGGCGGTGCTTTGCCGACATATTCGACCCGGATCTTCGTAAGGCCGTTGAATTCCAGCAGCTTGGCCACGCGCGCCGACACATCCAAAATGCGCCCGCCGACGAAGGGCCCGCGGTCGTTCACGCGCACGACGATCGAGCGGCCGTTGCCGAGATTGGTCACGCGCGCGTAGCACGGGAGAGGCAACGACCTGTGCGCTGCCGAAAGCGCCCCCATATCGAAGATTTCGCCGTCGGCCGTCGCGTGGCCGTGGAAGTCGCTTCCATACCAGGAGGCCAAGCCGACGGCGCTGTAATGAGGCGGAGTCAGATCCGCGGCTTCCGCGTGACGCGCGCAGACCAGTCCAATCGCCGCAACCAACGCGAGACGCAGAACCAGAATCATCCGCCGCCCCCCTTCCTCCGCATTATCGCTGGCGGCGGAAAAAAGGCAATAGGCGTCCCAAAGTGCGACACCCGCGCGGCGCGGTCGTGGTCGCTACACGCAAAAAGGCCGGCTCGAGGCCGGCCTAGCGAACATGGAGCCTGAAGCGTTGCGCTCTTACGTTTCGACGGTCGTCTTCGGCTTCAGCACCTGCCGGCCGTTGTACATGCCGGTTTTCAGATCGACGTGGTGCGGGCGGCGCAGTTCGCCCGAGTCCTTGTCCTCGACGTAGGTTGGGGACTTCAGCGCGTCCGCGGAGCGGCGCATGCCGCGGCGCGAGGGAGATGTTTTGCGTCTGGGAACAGCCATCGTAAACTCCAACCAAAACACGCCGGACGGCGGGTCGGCCGAACCGGGCGGAAATAGGAAGCGGCGCTGATACACGCAAATCGGCCGATGCGCCAGCCCAAAGGGCGTGTGTGTCCGGACCCCGTTCTTACGGGGAGGCGGTAGGGACGATCGTTGCCTGCCGAGTGCCCCACCCGCGGCCCCTCCCCGCAAGACGCGGGGAGGGGAGAACCGCAAGCGGGGAGGGGCAATCCCTCACGCGTTGCCGTGGGTCTCGAACATCGCGAGCTCGAGCGATTCCCTGGCGCCGCGGCCGGCCCAGAGGACGAACTGGAACGCTTGATAATGTTTCTCGCACGCCGCGAGCGCCGCGTTGACGATCGTGCTGCATTGCAGATCGCTGGCCTGCGCGCCGCCGGCGAGGCAATGGGCGTGGCGGAACATGATGATGTCCTCCTCGCTCCAGAGATCGAAATGGCCGAGCCACAATTGCTCGTTGATCATCTGAACCAGTGCGCCGACCTCGGTGCGCTTGCGTGGCGGAATTTTCAAATCGAAGGAACAGCTGACGTGTAGAGACTCCATGTCCGGCAGCCAGGTGAACGCGACTTCGTACTGCGCCCAGACCCCGGCGACCAGGATCGAGATTTCGTCCTCGTCGGCGCGGTCGAACGCCCACTCGTTGAGAGCAGCGAGGCGCTCGACCACATCGACAGGATGCTCGGGCCGCTCGACGGATTCGTTCATAGCAGGGGTCATCGATGAGCTTTCGGAAGGGCGACAGCGGGACACGGGGAACTTACGCACATCCGAGGGAACGGGGCCGTCGACAGCCCCGAATCGCTTGCCCGGAATCTATATGCCCGCGCCCCGCTCGGATAGCCGCTAAATTCCCGATTCGGTTCGCCGCGTAAACCCGAGCTCGCGACTCTTCCACAGAATCGCTGAAACGAATCAAGCCGATTCGCGAATCACGGTTGGGACGACGATGCCGCCGCGAGCTTGGCCTCGAGGGCGGCGATTCGGGCTTCCAGCTTATCGTTTTGGCTCCGCGCGAGCGCCGCCATTTCACGAACGGCCTCGAACTGCTCGCGGCTGACGAGGTCCATTCCCGCCATCAGCCGCTCGAGCTGGGCGCGCGCGAGCGTCTCGACTTCCCGCTTCGCGCCTTCCGCGAGGCCGGCCGCGTCGGTCATCAAGCGCGAAAGGTCATCGAACAGCCGACCGCGGGTCTGAGGCATGGCAAACTCCCGAACGGCGCCGAGCGCGCCATCGAGTCTATGTGGCGCGCCGGGCCGGCCCGCGCAATAGGCTCTTGGCGCGCCCGGCGCGCGCGTGGCATGACGCGAACCCGCGAAGGGAAAATGCGATGGCCGATGCAAAAGCGCGAAGCGCTCCGCCGACGCCGCGGGCCGAAATCCGGCCGCGAGAGGTCGGCGCCCAGGGCGAGACATGGCGAGACGACTACGCCTGGATTCGCGCCGAAAACTGGCGCGAAGTGCTGCGCGATCCGAGCGCCCTGCCCCCCGAAATCCGTGCGCTGCTCGAGGCGGAGAATGCCTATGCCGAGGAAATTCTCGGCCCTACCCTCCCCTTGCAGGGTCGACTCGTGCGCGAAATGCGGGCGCGCCTACGGGAGGACGACAGCGAACCGCCGGCTCCGGACGGGCCGTTGTCCTATTATTCGCGTTTTCGCCACGGCGGTCAGCATCGGATCTATTGTCGTCGGCCCCGCGCCGGCGGCAAGGAGACAGTGCTGCTCGACGGCGATGCGCGCGCCGCGGGCAATGCGTTTTTCCATCTCGGCGGGGCGCGTCATTCGCCGGACCATCTCAAGTTCGCCTGGAGCGCGGACAGCAAGGGCTCGGAAATGTACGCGATCGGTGTGCGCGACGTCGCCGCCGAAATCGACTTGGACGACCGCGTCGAGAACGCCGGCGCGGAGATCGTCTGGACGCGCGACTCCTCGGCGTTCCTCTATATATTACAGGACGAAAGCCATCGTCCGTTCCGTGTGATGCTGCATCGTTTGGGCTCGGTCGCAGGCGCCGACGTCTGCATTTACGAGGAGGCGGACCCCGCCTGGTTCCTGGCGCTCTCCCCTACGCGATGGGGGCGCCGCGCCTTCATCCTGGTCCATGGCCACGATTCCTCCGAGACGCACGTCGTCGATCTGGAGACTCCGCTCCTCCCGCCGCGCCTCATTGCGCCGCGCCGACCGGGCCTGCGCTATCAGCCGATGGATCACGGCGACGTTTTCTACATCAAGACCAACAGCGGCGCGCGCGACTTCGAGATCGTCGTCGCGCCGGCCGAGGCGCCCGTGGAGGCGAACTGGCGCGCGTTCCTGCCGGCCAAGGATGGGCGCCTGATCGAGACCGCGGCTTTGTTCAAGGACTACCTGGTGCTGTTGGCGCGCGAGGAAAATGTCCCGCGGCTGATCGTTCATGAATTGGCGAGCGGCCGGAGCCACGAAATCGGCTTCGAGGCGCAGACCTACTTCCTGAAACTGGAGACCGTCTACGAATTCGACTCGCCCGTCTTCCGTTTCAGCTATTCCTCGATGGCGTGCAGCCAGGAAACCTACGATTACGACATGGCGGCGCGGCAACGCCTGCTGTTGAAGAAGCAGATGACGCCGAAGGATTTCGACGCCGCCGGCTATATCGTCAGGAGCGTGCTGGCGCCGACGCCGGACGGCGAGACGACGCCGATCTCGCTGCTCTATCGGCGCGATACCCCGATAGACGGGACGGCGCCGATGCTGATCTACGGATATGGCGCCTATGGACGCGTGATGGACGCGAACTTCTCGACCAATCGACTGTCGCTGGTCGATCGCGGCTTCGTCTACGCCATCGCGCACGTGCGCGGCGGCACAGAGAAGGGCTGGCGCTGGTACGAGGAAGGCAAGCTCGACAAGAAAGCCAATACTTTCGGCGATTTTCTCGCCGCGACGCGCCATCTGGTGGCACTCGGCTTTGCCGACGGGCGCCGTATCATCGCGCATGGGGGCAGCGCGGGCGGAATGTTGATGGGGGCGATCGCCAACGAGGCGCCGGAACTGTTCGCAGGCATCATCGCCGACGTGCCGTTCGTCGATGTCCTAAATACGATGCTCGACCCCAGCCTTCCGCTCACGCCGCCCGAATGGCTGGAATGGGGCGATCCGATCCGCAACCCGCAGGCCTTCGCGGCGATCCGAGCCTATTCGCCCTACGAGAACGTTCGGCCCCAACGCTATCCCGCCATTCTGGCGCTGGCAGGCCTCACCGATCCGCGCGTCACCTATTGGGAGCCGGCCAAATGGGTCGCGCGGTTGCGCGCCACGATGACGGGCGGCGGCCCGATCCTGCTGCGGACCGCGATGGGAGCGGGACACGCGGGCGCGCCGGGAAGGTTCGATCGGCTCGAGGAAGTCGCGCGCGCCTACGCCTTCGCGATCGCGGTCGCGAACGGACAAATCGGGGGCGGCGCGCGGAGCCCTGACCAGAGCGGTCGTGAAATTTGCGGAAGCGCGCGCCGGAGCCCCTGAAGAGGCGCCGGCGGCATGCATGGACCAGAGCTTCGGATTGCTCGTCAGTAAGCGGTTCGACCCCGCCCGGCGATCGCGTGATAGATCACGAGCACGACGATCGAGCCTAAGACTGCCACGAACAAGCTCCATATATTGAGACCGGTGACCCCGTGGGAGCCTACCAGGGTGAACAGATAGCCGCCCACGATCGCTCCGACGACCCCGAGCACGATATCGAGAAGGAACCCTTCACCCGTCCTGTTGACGATCTTGCTGCCTATGAACCCCGCGATGAGGCCAAGAACGATCCAGCTGATGAATCCCATGTACGGTGTTGCGACAACTGCATGATCCATGTTCTGTGCCTCGCCAGTGATCGGAGTGATTTGGGAACGTGAAACCGAGTGGAAAGTTCCCGGGAACCCCGCGCCCACTCGGCTGGCGTCCGGCCGCCGCCCTGCGATCAGAGACTGAGCTTGTCGATGGCGGTGCAGTACGAATGGGGTGCATGACGGCGGCGTCCCTTGCCGACTAGTCGACCGAATCACTGAATTTGATGGGGTCCCGCGATTCGGCGGTCCGCGCGAGTCACGCGCCGCCGAAGCCTTCAACAGCCTCTAATGGTGCGTTGCAGCATTTCTCTTGTGCGTCGCAACGCAGCGTGTTAGAGGAGCGCCGCAAGTCTAGGGAAATATCGCTCGAGGCCTCAACCCTATTGGAGTTCCCATGCGGCATTTCGATCAAAAAAACCGTCACGAAATCAAGGACGCCTATCTCGGAATATGGGCGACGGTTCTTTTCAGCGACGCCGAAACCTTCAGCGAGCTATCGCGATGCGGTTTCTATCTCGTGGACATGAGCAGCGAAGTCTGGACTATGCGTCGAGCCGCCTGACGCATTTGTCGGGCTTCGACGGCCAAGCGGCGTTTCACTCGGCTTGGTTCGACAGGCATCGGCGGCGGAAATCTCGCGCCGCCGCCACAAAGGGCGTTGGATCGAGAATGGCTCGAGGAGGCCAGGGCCTCGAACATTGTGCTTTCTATTAATCAGAAACGAGCTAAATTCAAAATTCACTGCATCCGGGATCGGCCCACCCATGAACGCGACACAATCCTTTGCAACGCAATCGCGCGACCGCGCTCTGACGCCCCGGCAGCGGGGCAGCGCCCGAATACGGCGCGGTGGCGGCGGGAATAGGGCGGAAAAATAGGCGGGAGCGGCGAAAAATTTGGAGAAATGCAAGGAGGCGCGCCATTATTTCGCCGCCTCCGGCTCCTGCGGCTGGTCTGCCCTACTCCTCCTCATCCGCGCTGTCGCTCTCGACGCTCGACCGCTCCGCGCCAGGGATCACATAGGTTCCCTTCAGCCAGCGGTGCAGGTCGACGTCGGCGCATCGGCGCGAGCAGAAGGGATCGTATTTGGGATCGCGCGGGCGCCCGCAGATCGCGCATTTGCGCGTAGACCGATCGTTTTCGGCCGGCGAATGCGGCGCGTTCTTCATCGATTCACGCTCCCGGCGTCCAGCCGCGATACGGCGAATAGCCCTCGCCGGTCAGTAGCGCCGCCGTCTCGGCCAGCGGCAGGCCGACGACGCTGGAGTAAGAGCCGATCACGCGCACGACAAAGGCCCCGGCCAGGCCCTGGATCGCATAGCCGCCCGCCTTGCCGCGCCATTCGCCGCTGCCGAGATAGCTGGAAAGCTCATCGCGTGAGAGCCGTTTGAAACGAACGCGGGTCTCGATCAGGCGTTGGCGCCGTGCGCCGCTGGGCGTGACCAGCGTCAACCCCGTATACACCCGATGCGCCCGACCCGAAAGCAGCCGCAGACAATCCTCGGCTTCGTCGAGGATTTCGCACTTGGGAAGGATGCGTCTGCCGACGCAGACCACAGTATCGGCGGCGAGCACCAGCGAAGGGCCGATATCTTCGCTCCGAATCGCCACCGCCGAGGCGATGGCGGCCTTTTCGGCGCTCAGACGCTGCGCGAGGGCGCGCGGCGATTCGTTGCGTTGCGGCGTCTCCTCGATGTCGGCGGGAATCACGGCGTCGGGTTCGACGCCGATCTGCGACAGCAGGGCGAGGCGGCGCGGCGATCCCGACGCCAGGACGAGGCGGGGTCGCGTCGAACCCTCGCTCACGCGACGAGCCTCATGGCCTCAGCCCTCCCCGAGAAGCCTACTTGAATCGATATGTAATGCGGCCCTTTGTGAGATCGTAGGGCGTCATCTCGACGAGGACCTTGTCGCCTGCCAGCACGCGAATGCGGTTCTTGCGCATCTTGCCCGCCGTGTGGGCGATGATTTCGTGTTCGTTTTCCAGTTTGACTCGAAACGTCGCATTGGGAAGCAATTCCACCACGAAACCCGGAAACTCCAGCAATTCTTCCTTCGACATTGGGGCCTTTCTTGTTGTCGCCGCCTGCCTCGTATGACGCCGCCAAACCGTCTCCCGGCGCCGTTCCGATCCGATCCCAAGGGCGCCCCGGCCGATCGGGCCGGGGTAAAGCGCGCGGACCCTATCCGATTTCACGCCAAAGAGGAAACCGCCTTATCGCCGAAAACCCGCCACCAAAAGGTCCGTCAGCCGTTCTCGCGCCGCAACCGCTGGAATTGACGGATGCTGAAAGGTATGGAAGCCAAATAGAGCAGCGACAGAGCTATCAAGGCTTGCAGCGGATAACTGACGATCAACAGCAAGGCCACCGCCAGAGCGATCAGGACGACGGCCACATATTCGCGCGGCACCCGCCCGATCGACTTGCCGGAGAAATGCGGCACGCGGCTGGCCATCAGCAGCGCGACGCCGAGGACGTAGGCCAGTTCGAGCCACAGGAAAGGCGAGGCCGGCGCGCCGCCCGCGACGAGGAAACCGCAATACACCGGCAACAACCCCACGATCGCGCCAGCGGGCGCGGGCATGCCGACAAAGAAGGTCCTGCGCCAGGCCGGCAGGTCCGGATCGTCGATCATCACGTTGAACCGCGCCAGCCGAAGCGAGCAGGCGATCGCGAACACGAGCGTCGCCATCCAACCCAGAGCCTTCAACTTTTCGAGCCCGGAGAGGTAGAGCACGAGGGCTGGCGCGACGCCGAAATCGACGAAATCGGCAAGCGAGTCCAATTCCGCCCCAAAGCGCGAGGTGCCTTTGAGGGCGCGGGCGATGCGCCCATCCAAACCGTCCAGCACCGCCGCCGCGGCGATCGCGCTCACCGCCCATTCGATCGAGCCCTCGAAGGCGAATCGAATCGCGGTCAATCCAAGGCACAACGCCAGCAGCGTGATGACGTTGGGGATGAGCAAGCGTAGCGGCACGGCGCGGAACCGCCCACGCTCGCGGGTCCCCGCGACGGAAGAAGGGACGTGTTCGGTGTCGTTCATCGGGGACAACCCTCGCGGAAGCGGAGTTAGCTCAGCCGGAATTGCCGCGGGGGCTCCTGGGTCCCGACATGCGCGATCACCGTCTCGCCGGCGATCGCTCGGCTGCCGAGGCCGACGACGATGCGCGCGTCTTCGGGCATGTAGACATCGACTCGCGAACCAAAGCGGATCAATCCGAAGCGATCGCCCGCGGCCAAACGTGCGCCCTCTTCGACGAAGCAGACGATGCGCCGCGCGACCAGGCCGGCGATCTGCACCACGCCGAAGGACCCCTCCGCGGACTCGATGACGACCCCGTTGCGTTCGTTGTCCTCGCTCGCCTTGTCGAGGTCGGCGCTGAGGAAAAGACCGGAGCGATAGGCGATGTGCGCCACTCGCCCTTCTACGGGCGCGCGATTGACGTGGCAGTCGAACACCGACATGAATATCGAAACACGCGGCAGCGGCTGCGCACCCAATCCGAGATCGGCCGGCGGCGCCGCGTAGCCTTCGAAGCATACACGGCCGTCGGCCGGGGACACGACGAGATCGGCGCGAACCGGCGTCACGCGCGCGGGATCGCGGAAGAAATAGGCGCACCAGACGCTCGCGATCGCGCCCAACCAACCCAGCGGCGCCCACATCCATCCCAGAACCAGCGTCGCCACGACGAAGCCCGCGACGAAGATATAGCCCTGGGGATGGATCGGCGCGATCTGACGCCGAATGGATTGAAAAACCGACATGGCTTGCGCTCGAAGGGAGGAGAGGCCGTTCTTGTGGCGCCAAACGCGCCGAAAGTCACGGCGCGGGCCCTACGGCTGCGCGCTCGCCTCGAGGTCCGCTTCGTCCTGGGCGGCGCGGCGCAACGCCTCCTCCGCGGCGTCCACCTCGCGCTGGCGGCTCCACAGGCCGGCGTAGAGACCGCCGCGCGCGAGCAGTTCCTCATGCGTGCCGCGTTCGGAGATGACCCCTTTGTCGAGCACCAGGATTTCATCGGCATGCACGACGGTCGACAGCCTGTGTGCGATGATCAGCGTCGTGCGCCCCCGGGAAACCCTTTCCAGTGCGGCCTGAATCTCGCGCTCGGTGAAGCTGTCGAGCGCCGACGTCGCCTCGTCGAGCACTAGAATCGGCGGCGCCTTCAAAATGGTGCGCGCGATGGCGACGCGCTGCTTCTCACCGCCCGAGAGTTTCAGGCCGCGCTCGCCGACCTGCGCGCCGTGACCCTGCGGCAACGAGCGAATGAAGGCGTCGATCTGCGCGTTCTGCGCCGCCGCCTCGACCTCCGCGTCGCTCGAAGGGTCGCGGCCATAGCGGATGTTGTAGAGGATCGAATCGTTGAACAGCACCGTGTCCTGCGGAACCATGCCGATCGCCGAACGCAGCGAAGCCTGGGTCACGGCGCGGATATCCTGCCCATCGATGGTTATCCGACCCGACGAAGGCTCATAGAACCGAAACAGGAGGCGGGAGATCGTCGACTTTCCCGCCCCGGAAGGGCCGACGATGGCGATCGTGTGGCCCGCCGGCGCCTCGAACGATATTCCCCGCAGGATCGGCCTGTCCGCGTCGTAATGGAACGCAACGTTCTCGAAACGGACCGCGCCCCCGGAAACCTCGAGATCGCGCGCGCCAGGCGCGTCGCGAATTTCCGGATGTTGGTCGAGGATGTCGAACATCGCCCCGATGTCGAGGATCGCCTGCTTGATCTCGCGATACACCATGCCCATGAAATTGAGCGGTTGGTAGAGTTGCAGCATCATTATGTTCAGGAGAGCGAAATCGCCCGCTGTATTGCGTCCCACGCGAATATTGAAGACGCACATCACGAGCAAGCCGATCCAGCCGAAGGTGAAAATGAGTGCCTGTCCTGTGTTCAACACCGCCAGGGATACATAAGTACGCACGCTGAGGCGCTCGTAGCGCGCCATGGCCTTGTCGTAGCGCGCGGCCTCGAGTTGCTCGGCGCCGAAA
>JBAQGU010001090.1:0-3312 GCA_049287975.1 Roseiarcus sp. | reverse complement strand
CAATCCGTCATTGCGAGCGCAGCGAAGGCAATCCAGGGGGCCTCCAACTGCGGCTTAGTCTGGGTTGCTTCGCTGTCGCTCGCCATGACGGGCGCCTGACCCCTTTATTTGCTGACAAGCCCAAAGTCGGGCCGACGTCTGTCATGCACGGCCTCGGATCAAGTCGGAGGACGTGCATGACTCTGTCGGGGGTCGATTATTGTGCGACTCCCCAGATTTCCAGATAGTGCTTCTTGTAGTCGTTGCTGGGGATGAAAGTGTTCTTGTCGCCGCCCTCGGAATGAATGTTCTCTTTCGTCACGAGGAACGGAGGCTGCACGAAGCCGCTCGGGGGCGCGCCATGAAATGCGCGATTGAGCTCGTCGATCGCCTGGTAGGCCTGAAGCTCGATCGGCTCGGAAACGGTGACTTCCTGGTATTGGCCGCCCTTGCGAATGCGATCGTAGGCCGAGCGATTGCCGTCGGCGCCGACCAGCTTGACTTGACTGGGGTCGACGCCGCCCGCCCGCAGCACTGGGACCGCGAAGTCCCAATCGTTGTCGCCGACCGACGTTCCGTAGAACGGCAGGCCGAAGCGTTGAACCCAACTCGTCGTCAACTGCGGCTGCCGTTGCGCTGCTTCCGATGCCGGCGAGTTCACGTATTCGAGGACCTTGCAGCCCCCGCACTTTTCGACCGCTGCCTTGGTCGCCATCGATTTGACTTCCGCGATCGCATATTCGTTATGGGTGAGAATGACGACGCGAGCCTTGCCGTTGGAATCGGCGACCGCCCATTGCGCCTCGGCCTTGCCGATCTCTCGGGGATCTTCCTGGATGTTGACGAACAGATTGAGATCGGGCTGAGGACCCGGCAGCCCCGCCGCATGCAGTCCGACGAATTTGATGCCCTGGGCGACGCCGGCCTTGATCGGATCTTTCAGGCTGGCCGCGTCCGCGAACATCGCGATGCCATTGGGTTTCAGCGCGATGGCCTGGTTCATTCCGGCGAGCCACGAAGTCGGGCTGCCCTTGCCGTCGATGATCGTCACCTTCCAACCGAGCTTCTCGCCGGCCTGTTTCATGTAGAGGCCGTAGAGATGCGAGATGTCGTTCTGTTCGTCGCCGGAGAGAAATACGATCGACTTGTCCTGATCGGGCTTGGGCGCCGAAGTCGGCCCTTCCCATTTGGTTTGCGGGCCGGAATAGCGCGCCGTATCCGCCTTCGCCTGGTCCACGACGTCGTCGGCGCGAGCGCTCGACGACAAACTGATCAACGCTGTCGCCGCCAGCGCGGAATAGATGAACCCTGTTCGATTCCTGTTCGATCTCATTGACGTTCCTCCTCTTTTGTTTCCCGCTATTCGCCGACTGTTTGCAGCGGGATTGT
This sequence comes from Roseiarcus sp., assembly GCA_049287975.1. GTDB lineage: Bacteria > Pseudomonadota > Alphaproteobacteria > Rhizobiales > Beijerinckiaceae > Roseiarcus. The sequence goes on along the minus strand of JBAQGU010001090.1, from coordinate 1,944 downwards.
TGCTCGAGCTTGGGCGAAGGGACCGCCGCAGCTCGAACGAATGACGAGCCGCGGCGGCAAGACGATGCTTTCGGGCGGGTCGGATGGCGCCTTGATTCTCCTCAAGAGCAGATTGGCCGCCTCTTCGCCGATCTGGCGCGCGCCGATGTCGATGCTGGTCAGCGCCGGGCGCGAATGCGCCGCCTCCGGAATATTGTCGAACCCGATCACGGCGCAGTCCTTGCCAGCGACGAGCCCGCGATCGCTCAGCCCCACGAGCACGCCGATCGCGCAAATGTCATTGTGGCAGATGATCGCCGTCGGATGGTCGCCTCCGCCGCATATCAGAAGCTCCACCGCCCGTTCGCCCTCTTCGCGGGTCGGCAGGCAATTGACGATCGGTCCCAACGGCAGTCCATGGCGGGTCAGCGTCTCGCGATAAGCGCGAGCCCGGTCGCGAGCCGGCGAAGCGTGCCGGCCTCCGCCGATGAATGCGATGCGACGGTGGCCTAGTTGAATTAAATGTTCGGCCGCGAGCTTCATGCCGAGCCGGAAATCGGCGCCGACGTGATCATTGTTGCGCCGTCCGAGGCGGCGCAGCACCTGAACCACCGGAACGCCGAAACTTCGTAGACGCTCGATGACCTCAGGATCTGTGCCTTCGGCCGGGCTCAGCAGCAACCCGTCGACGCGATGCTCACGCATCCGCTCGATGAAGCGGTCCTGGCGAGCCGGCGATTCCCCGGTGTTTGCGAGAAACGCAACCCACCCGGCGCGATCCAGCGCGTCGTCCATCCCCGCGGTCAATTCGGCGTAGAACGGGTTGGTGATCTCGCAGACGACGAGCCCGACCGTATAGGTATGGCGCGCACGGAGATTGGCGGCGGCGCGGTCATAGACATAGCCCAGCGAGTCGATCGAGGATCGGACCCGCGCGCGGGTGGATTGTGCGGCGAGCGGATTGTTGCGTAATACGAGGGACACCGTCGCCGGCGAAACGCCGGCGTGCTTGGCGATGTCCTTCAACGTTACCCGCGTCAGCATTCCCGTCCCGGTCCGGCGCTCGAGCGCTGTGGTCATTTTAGATCGATCTAAATGAGCCGGAGTGGCCCGTCTGTCAAGCCGGCGACGGAGGCCGAAGGTCGAAAGAGTGAGACAGGCAGATCCCATTCAGTTTTTCCTGAGGAGAGTCTGCCCACCGGCCGTCATGTTCGGGCTTCTCCGGGGCGTCCACATGGTCGAGCGGATCGAGATGGGATTGCGGTGATTGACTCTTCACATCTTTGATGAAAGATTCGTAGCAACACGACGCCGCAACTGGCGTCCTCTGACAGGGAGGCGGTAGCGACATGATCGAACCGCAAACGGTTGCGGCATGGTCGCCTCAGGCGCCTCTGGCTCGTTTCAAGGGAATCACCAAGAGCTTCGGCGGCGTGCACGCCCTTCGCGGCGTCGACTTGGACGTTTTCCCCGGCGAGGTGCATGCCCTCCTTGGCGAGAACGGCGCCGGGAAGTCCACGCTGATCAAGATTCTCAGTGGAGTGCACACCTATGACAGGGGTTCCATCGAGATAGACGGCGAAGAGGTTGCGTTCGATTCCCCGGCGAAATCCCGCAACGCGGGCATCGCGGTCGTCTACCAGGACCTCAGCCTGGTCGAATCGCTGTCTGTCGGCGCCAACCTGATGCTCGGGCGCGAGCCCCGCACACGTCTGGGGTTTCTGAAGAAGCGGCAGCTCATGGCCGAAGTCGAGGACTTCCTCGAAAAGCATGGCATCCCCCTCGATCCGCGAGCCCAGGTCGGTTCGCTGCCCTTCGCCTATCGGCAGATGACCGAGATTTGCAAGGCGCTGATGGGCAAGCTGCGCATCCTGATCTTGGACGAGCCGACGTCGTCGCTCGCCAGCGACGAGGAGCAAATCCTGTTCGACGCCATTCACACGGTCACGGCTCGCGGCGTCGGCG
>JBAQGU010001089.1:0-19735 GCA_049287975.1 Roseiarcus sp. | reverse complement strand
GCCTCGGAGGCCTTGTAGCTACAAGATGTGGTACACGGGTGCGCGGCTGACCGTGCGCTCCGGCTCTGCCATACACTGAAATCAGGGCGCGTCTGGGCCGGCGAGCCAAGGCGGATCGGTAACTTTTTGTGGAAGTAGGAATTTTTGTTGTTTCTCTCTTTCTGAAAAAGACAGATTTTGATACAGTCCCAAATCATCCCTCTCCGCTCCAGGAAACCTCGATGGCCGATCGTGTTGCAAGTCCCGCCCGACGAAAGCCCCGACGTCAAACCCGAAGTCGCGCCGCGCGCCGGGCGGCGCGACTGGGGATTATCGGCGGCGAGTCGCGAAGAGACTGACGAGCGGGTTCCCGGCGGCGCTTATTGCGCGCGGCGAGCCGCCGGATCGCCGCGTTCGACAGATGTTGCACTCGCGCAAGTTCGGCTCCTCCGAGCCGTTTTGCGCCGACGCGAATCCGGCCCCGAACGAAGCGCCGACGCCGTGCGTCGTCGCGACGCTTCCTCATGCGCAACTACCGGCGAATACCTCGCTCGACGAGACCAAAGGGAAACTTTCCTCCCTGCAAAGCATTGAAAAGTCACAAAACGTGGAAATAATCGCGCAGTCGGGCGGAATCCATATTGTTTGTGAGCGATGCCCGAAACATCCACGCTCGCCGCTCCGAGCGAAGCGCCGCCGCAATGCGTCGGCGCGCCGCTTCCTCATGCGCGGCTGCCCGGCGAATTCGTCGCCGAAGAAACCGATGGAAAATTTTCCTCCCTGCAAAGCATTGAAAAGTCACAAAACGAGAAAATCCGCGTCGTCGCGCGCGGGCTTCGTTTCGCCAAGGATCAGCTTCGCGATCAATGCGCGCCGCGCGTCAGGCCCTGGACGAAGTAACGGTTCAGCACGAGCGCGAGCAGCACGATCGGGATCGTCGAGAAATGCGCGAGCGCGCCGAGCGTTCCCCAAGTGATGTCTTTCGTGCCGTAAGCGGTCAGCAGCGCGACCGAAATCGGCTTGCTTCCGGACCTTGTGAGGAAGGACGAATAAAGGAAATCGTTCCAACTGAACATGATGCAGAGCAGCGCGCTCGCCACCATGCCGGGCTTCACCAAAGGCAGCGCGACGCGCCAGAATCCGCCGAACAGAGTGCACCCGTCAGTGAGCGCCGCCTCCTCCAATTCCCTCGGCAACGAGCGAAAGTAGGAGAACATCATCCAGACGACGAAGGATGCGTTGAGCGAAGTGCTGAGCAGGATTACCGCCCACCAGGTGCCGAGCAGGCCAATGTCGCGCATCATCATGTAGAACGGCAACAGCGTCGCGACGGCAGGAACGGTGCGCACCGCGAGGAAGAAATAGGCGATGCCGATCGCCCATTTCGAGCGCGCCCGCGCGAGCGCGTAGCCCGCGGGAACGCCGATCAGCAGTGACAGCGCGGTCGAGCCCAGGCTGATGACGAGGCTGCTCTCCAGCAGACTGACGAGGTCGAAATAACGGAACACCCCGCGAAAGTTGGCGAGCGTCGGCGTGAACAGGAAGCTCGGGGGAATGCTGAAAATGTCGCTGGCCGGTTTGTAGGCGGTCGATATCAACCAGGCGACCGGCGCCAGAAACACGCCGACGATGACGATCAGCGCGCTGCGTTCGACGAGCAGCGCTCGGGCCGACGCGGCCCGGCTCACAGCTCGTTCGCCCGCTTGTCGGCGCGACGGATCAGCGCGATGAACACAAAAGAGAAGATCGCGATGCAGATGATCATCACGTTGGCGATCGCCGCCGCGAAGCCGATGTTGAAGAACTCGAGGCCCTGCTTGACCGCGTAGATCATCAAGACGTTGGTGGCGTCGGCGGGGCCGCCGTTGGTCGTCGCGAAGACGATGTCGAACACCCGGAACGCGTCCATCGTCCGCAGCACCAGCGCGAGAAAGATCGCCGGCAGCAGCATCGGCAGAATGATCAGCCGGAAGCGTTGAAACGATGTCGCGCCATCGGCCTCGGCAGCCTCGAGAATGTCGGTCGGGAGCGATTTCAGCCCGGCGAGCAGGATGAGCGCCATTAACGGGCCCCACTGCCAGGCGTCGACCGCGACCAGCGTGGGGAGCGCGCTCGAGGGGTCGCCGAGCCACCCGCGCGGGTGAGACAGACCCCAGGCAGAAATATAATAGCCGAGCATGCCGTAGTCGGACGCCAGCAGCGCCCGGAACACCAGTCCCACGACGATGGGCGTCACGGTGACCGGGATCAGCAGCAGCGCGAGGCAGACGCGCTGGAACAGGCTGTCGCGCCATAACAGAAGGGCGAGGCCGAGGCCGAGCCCGAATTCCACCGCCACCGCCGAGAGGGTGAAGATCGCGCTGACGACGATCGACCGGCGCGCCTCCTCGTTGATCCACAAGGCGCGATAATTGTCGAGGCCGATGAAGGCGGTTTTCGCAGGCCGCAGCAGGCTGTAATCGTAGAAGCTGTTGTTGACGCCCTGCGCCAGCGGCCAGACCGCGACAGCCAGGACGTAGATTAAAGCCGGGGCGCCGAGAAGGATCAAGAACAGCTGCCGGCGTCGGCGGTAGGGGAGGCGGGATCTACGCGATACCGTTGGCCGCCGCCGGGCGTCTAACGCCGCCATCTCCGTCATGGCCGTCTACCCTTCTCCCGCTCTTGCGGGAGAAGGCGGCGCCATCGGGCGTCGAAAGACGCCCGTCTTCGACGGGCTCTGGCGCCGGACAAGGGTCGTCGGTGTTCCCACCGCCCTCACCCCAACCCTCTCCCGCAAGGGCGGGAGAGCGGGCTCTTCCGCCGCCATGAGCTTCAAAACAGCTTCGCAGCTTCCGCCTGGGCGCCGTCGAGCGCTTTCTTTGGATCCTCGTTGCCGATCAGCACCGCGTTGACCGCGGTCCCGAGAATATCCTGAATCTGCGGGTATTGCGGAATGCGTGGGCGATAGTCGCCGTCGCCGTTGACGAACACCTCGTCGATCACGGGCAGGAACGGATATTTCTTCATGAGATCGGGATCGTGGGTCTCGCTGATCCTGAGATAGCTGCCGGCGCCGCGCAGGTTGAAGTCCTTGTGTATCGCCGGGCTGGTCAGCCATTTGATAAAGAGCCAGGCGGCTTCCTTCTTTTTCGGATCGATGTCGGCGTTGATCGCCATGCCCCAGCCGCCGACGCCGTATTTCTTCGGCAAGCCCTTTCCCTGAGGCGAGACCATCAGCGCGACCTTTCCGGCGACCTTCGAGGTTTCGCGGTCGAAATAGCCGGGCGCGCCCACCGACCATGTCTGCATCTGCGCGGCCAGGCCCTGGCGGAACGCCTCCTCGCGGCCGCCCCAGTCATAGTCGGCGGCGCCGGGAGGCGCGGCCTTGTCGAACAGCGCCTTATAGACGGTCAGGCTCTTGATGTTGGCTTCGGAATTCAGCGCCGCCTTGCCGTCGGCGCCGAGGATCGAGCCGCCCATCTCGGCGTTGTATTGCATCCAGTCCTGCGCGACGGCCGGTCCCTTCTGGCCGTTGGCGACAAAGCCATATTGCTTGGGCGGAACGGTCAGCTTGTAGGCGTCGGCGACCATGTCCTCCATCGTCTCCGGCGGCTTCAGGCCGGCCTTCTCGAACAGATCGGTGCGAAAGGCGAGGACGTTGGCGTAGCCGGCGAAGGGAAACGCGACCTGCTTGCCCTTGTAGCCGCCGAGCGAGGCCATCAGCACGGGGTAGATGTCGGCGGGATTGATTTCGGCGGCGTCGCGCTTGATCCAATCGGTCAGATCCACCGTATAGCCGCTTTCGGCGAATTGTCCGGACCAGACGATGTCCATCGTGTCGAGATCATAGCCCTTGGTGTGGCCGACGAAGTCGGCGGTGAGCTTCGAGAGCAGTTCGGGGTAGCTGAGAATGTCCACCTTGACGGTGATCCCGGTCGCCTCTTTGAACTTCGGTGAGAGATCGGCGAGGACCGTGGCGAATTGATCGTTCTGCGAGGCCAGCGTCAAGGTGACGCCGTCGTAAGGCTTGTCGGCCGCGCCGGCTGGCGTGAAGCCGACGAGTGAAATCACGGCCGCGATCTGAAAGACCCATCGCTTGTTCATCGACCTTCCCTCTATAGCTGTCTCGTCGGCAAAGTATGGTTTACGCAGGCCGTGCTGTCTCTTCAGCCAGCTTGGCGCGTTTTCGGAGCGATGTCCACAGGATCGCTGCGCCGCGTTCTGACTAAACCACGAGCGTTTTGCATGTTGATTATGCGAGCGGCTAGCGATGTTCATGGGTTCGCTCGCTGGCTGTTCGACGCTGTTCGGGGACCTGGACAGAGGGCGTAATTTATCGCTCTATGTCGGCTGATCGGCTCGCCTGACGTCGAAGTTTCTTCACGTCGACCGGAGGATTTCCGCGCCGCATGAATTTTCGAGCCCACGCACCGTTGGAGGCGGATCATGCCGCAAGCTCTCAGAGTTGATCGCGCCGAGTCGGCGCGCGGCGAACAGGAACTTCAGCGGCTGCTCGTCGAGTGCCGCGCGTTCAGCGGCGAATTCCCCGATTTTCTCGCCAATCATCTGCCCATGGTGTTGGTCGCCATGCATCGGCTCGGCGGCTCGGACGAGCGGCTGAACGCCTTCTTCGCGACCTATCGCGATGCGAACCGGCTCCCGGCGCCTCCCGCCCACGTCGCGCCGATAGTGCGCGAGGGCTGGGACGCGGCGCTCGGGGATCGCGCCCGGGAAAGCGATTACCGAGACTTTTTCCACGCCGAGGTCGCGCGGATCGGCGCCCGCGCCGCGGTCGCCAGCTACCTTCCAAGGCTGTTGCCCGGGCTCGCCGCGAGCGCCACGCACGGACTGATGCGGCTCGCCTATGGCGTCCTGCGCGAGGATTCGGCTGAGATCGCGATCGCGCTCGGCTATTGGGCCGCGACCTATCTCGAACTGGGCGTCGCGGGGGGAAACGCGCCCGTGACCGACGACCCGGCGGAAGTGCTGCTGCGGATGCGGCCGGTCGAGTCCTTCCGCGGCGTCGAGACGGATCTCGACCTGCTCTGGCATTTCATGCGCGCAATGGCCGCCAAGCCGGAGTTTCGACCCATAGTCGACAGCCTCGCCATCGGCCCCGGCACGGCCGCCCGGATGCGCGAGGCCTCGCTTGCGCTCTATGCCGGAACCATGGATTTCTGCGCGCTGCACGCCGTCACCGGCTGCCATTGGCTCAGGATGTTGCGCCCGGCGACGCCTGCCCCCGAAATGGCGCTGCGTTATTTCTGGCAGTCGATCGCCGCGCTCTATCCCAAGATCGGCTTCCCCGAATTGCCTGACTCGGAGGCGGTCGAAGGCTGGCGCCGGTTGCCCTGCCCGGCGTGGCCCGAGATCGAAGCGGCCGCCGTCCGCTCCGACGACGAGCACGATCTCAGTCTCGTGTTCTCGGCTCGCGAGGAGTTCGGGACGTTCGGCGATCGACTCTATCAGATCGTGGCGGCTCGCCGAATGCAATTGATCCCATGACGCGGCTCACCAACGCTCTGCTCGCCGACGGGCGGCGGGTCGATATCGGCATCAGCGACGGCCGCATCGCGAGCATCGATCCCGCCGGCGCGGCTTCCGACGCCGGCGCGCCGGCGATCGATCTAGGGGGCGCGCTGCTCGTTCCCGGCTTCGTCGACGGCCACGTGCATCTCGACAAGACGCTGCTCGGCCTGCCGTTTCAGCCGCACCGGCCCGGCGATTCGATCGCCGAACGGATCGCGCGCGAGCGCGAGCTGCGCCGGGAGCTGCGCTCGCCGGTCGGGGAAAGGGCGAAGCGCCTGATCGACCAGATCGTTCCGCTGGGCACGACGGCGCTGCGCAGCCATGTCGACATCGATTCCGAAGTCGGGCTCTCCGGGCTGCACGCGCTGCTCCGGCTCCGCGAGACGACGCGCGCCGTCGATATCCAGCTCGTCGCCTTCCCGCAAAGCGGGATCATGATTTCCCCTGATGTCGCGGACTTGCTCGACGCGGCGATCGGGGAGGGGGCCGATCTCGTCGGCGGGCTCGATCCCGCCGGGATCGACAACGACGTCGAGGGACATCTCGGTGTGATCTTCAGGATCGCGGAGCGTCACGGCGTCGGGCTCGACATTCATCTGCATGATCCGGGCCCGCTTGGCTGTTGGGAACTCCGGCAGATCGCCGCGCGCACCTTGGCGGCGGGACTCGTCGGGCGGGTTGCGGTCAGTCACGCCTTCGCGCTCGGCTCCGTCGACGACGGCGAGTTCGGCCGCACCGCCGAGGCGCTCGCGCGCGCGGGGGTCGCGATCATGACCAACGGCCCCGGACCCGTCCCGATGCCGCCGGTGCGCCGCCTCGTCGCCGCAGGGGTCAGGGTGTTCGCCGGCTCCGACAACATCCGCGACGCCTGGTCGCCGCTCGGCGACGGCGACATGCTGGCTCGCGCAATGCTCATCGCGTACCGCCAGGATTTTCGCGCCGACGCCGACCTCGAACTCGCGTTCGACCTGACGACGCGGGCGAGCGCCGAGGTGCTCGGCCTCGAGGACCACGAGATCCGGGTCGGCGCGATCGCGGATCTCGTGGCGATGCCGGCGGGCTCGATCGCGGAGGCCGTCGCGGCGCGGCCGGAGCGAAGCTTGGTGATGAAGCGGGGGCGCGTCGTGGCGAGGGATGGCGTGCTGGTGGAGCGGGGAGTCGAGGCTTGAACTTTGCTGTCACGCGACCCCTGTGGCAGCCCGCGGCCGTTCTCTAGTTTTTATGAACATCCCTGTGGAATGCAAAGTCGGGGAGGCGAATCTTCGCGCCGCCGTTGATTGCTGACTCATGCGCAAAGAGGCCCGCACAAGTGATATTGGCGGATCGAACGCCGTCGGGGAACGGATCCCGATCTTCGAACAGCGCGGAAACGAACTCGTGCACGAGATGAGGATGGGAACCGCCATGCCCTTCCAGCGATCCGGGATCGGTGACGAGATGGGCATGCGTTCCGTCTGGATCGGCGCCATGGCTATGCGCGAGATGCGCATATTCCGGCAGATCGAGGAAGGTTTTGGTCGTGAAGTGACGTACCGGTTCGGGAAGCAGATGAGCATAATCTGGCGCGGTAGCGCGCTGTGCCGTCCGTTCCTGCGTCTGTTTCGCCGTATGCAACACGAGCCCCTCGCCCTCCACCAGGGGCCACTCGATCGACATCTTCGAGCCGAAGACGTCGAAGCTCTCGCGATATTGTCGGGCCGTGTCGAACAGCGATCGGTACACCCGCACGCCGACGTCCGATCCGCGCAGGCAAATGTGAGCGCTCTCGACCGCGAACGGCGAGCCCCAGCGCGGGATCAACGGCTCGGCGATTCGACCCGAACCCAGGCAGGAGACGTATTCCGCTTCGCCTGAAACGAGCGACAGGCAGGGCGAAATGCAATGCGTCGCGTAGAACATCGGCGGCAGCCCCGGCCATCCGTCGGGCCAGCCGTCCATGTCCTGATGATGGCTGCCCTGCAGGAACTGCACGCGACCGAGCTGTCCCGACGCATACAGCTCTTTCGCGTACAAATACTCCCGCGAATACAGGACGGTTTCCGCCATCATATACTTCAGGCCGGTTTTCCGGACCAACTCCACGATCTGGCGGCACTCGTCGATCTTCAGCGCCATCGGGACCGTGCACAACACGTGCTTGCCGGACTCGAGCGCGGCAATCGACATCCAGCCATGGTCTGTCAGAGGCGAATTGATGTGAACGAAGTCGACGAGAGGATCGGCCAGAACATCTTCGAAACGCTCGTATCGCGCCTCGACCCCAAACGCGGCCCCAACAGCGTCGAGCGCCGCCCTCGATCGCCGGCAAATCGCATACATGTTCACGCCGGGATAACGCTTGTAAATGGGAATGAACTGCGTGCCGAAGCCAAGGCCGACGATCGCGACGTTCAACTCGCCTGCCTTCATCGATCGCCCCCGAGATCAGATTTGGTCGGTCCGCCGGCTTCATGGCTGGCGCGACAATCGCCGACGCGCCAGCTCTTGGGCGATCTACTTTTTCATCTTCAGCGCGCCGCCATCGAATGTCGTGACCATCGCCTGCATGTAACCGTCCTTGGTGATATAGGCGTCCGAGCCCTTATACGGTTCAGCCAGGAAAGGCGCCGTCGCCACCCATTGCGCCGCGATCGCGCCCCCGATGGTCGTGCTGGCTTCCTTGTCGAAATGAATTCCCTTGAGGCCGCCGTCCTTCGAGTCTTTGCAGAATCCCGCGAAGAGATCCCCGATCGCCGCGCGGCCCTTTACGATAGCCCCGCCCGGCAGATTTATTTGTGCGTCCTCGGGATATTGCGCGAGAAGGCGGTTCCAGTCGCAGTTGTTCAGCGCGTCGAGATGTTCGTCCAGCACCGCCTCGACGCTCGGCTGCTTTTTCATCTCGGGAAGTTTCATTTCGGCCCGCGCCGCCAGGACTCCGCCGGCCGCGACGAAAAGCACGGATGCCGCCAGGATGGCTCTCATTCATTCCTCCCTTGTTTGCGCCAGTTTCGGCGCTGTTATGAACCAGGATCTGCCAATGGTTCATAATCTGGGAAGCTTATAGCGCGCGAAGTGCGCCTACAAGCCCAAAATCGCTGACGCTCATGGAGTTTTCCTGGTTCGCATCTGGTATAGAAAAGGAAAGTCGCGACGAGCCGGCGGCGGGCCGAGTCCTTCAGTCGAAGGCTGCGCCGCCGAACAGGTTGCGGCCGACCGTGTCCAGGTGCGCCCGCATCGCCGTCGACGCCGCCTCGGCGTCGCGACGCATCAGGGCCTCGACGATGACGCCGTGCTGATCGCAGTAGACGAGCCGTCTCCGCGGGCTGAAAGAACGACGCTTGATGTCGAGCCACTGGTCCTGGCTTCGAATCAGCCGCAAGAACTGGTGGAGATGATCGAGGAGTTCGTTGCGCGATCCGGCGAAGATTCGCTGATGCAACTCCGCGTCCCAATGCTCAAACGTCGCCATTTCGGCTGCATCGACCGCCGCGGCATGCGCGACTGCGATCTCGCACAGATCGCTCGCGCTCGCATTGGTCGCCGCGAGGGCGGTCGCTTTTGGTTCGAACATCTGCCGGACCGCCATCATGTCGATCGGGCTCACCCCGGTCAGTTTTTGAATGACGGACATGAAATCGAGGCGATCGTCTTGGCGCAGAAAAGTTCCGCGCCCAACCTGCCGGGTCACAGAACCGTCGGCCGCGATCTTGTCGATCGCGCTTCGCACCGTATTGCGCGCGACATTGTACTCCGCCGCCAGTTCGCGCTCGTTCGGCAGTCGACGCGTCTGGCTCCACTCGCCCGACCCGATGCGTCGTCGAAGCGAATGCTCGATTTCAGCGGCGACCAATTTTGGCATGAAAAGCGCACCAGAATGGACCAATTATGGACCAATTAGCACGGACGAGGAGCGCCGTCGAGCGGTTTGGGAAGGAGTTCTCCTTCATGGCGAGCAGCGAAGCAATCCATGTTCTCACGAGACCATTTCCCTCGCGGCGTCCACGGCGCTGGTCGTATAATCCCTGTATCCACTACTCAAAGCGAATGATCGGCGACGCCGCCTTGATTGCTTCGCTCCGCTCGCAATTGCCAGGGAACCCCTCCTCGCAAGGACGGGGAGTTGAGAACACGTCGAAAATTGCGCTTGCGTTTTGAACCTATCCAACGTTGAATGGTTCAAATACCGGGAGGACGACGAGACATGAAGATTGCGACCTACCGTGTTGGCGGCGAGCGTCGCGTCGGGCTCGTCGACGAGCAGCGGCAGACGGTGTGCGCCTTCGATATCCCAGAAGCGGATGCGGTCCACGGCGTGCTCGCGTTGATCGATCGGCCGACCCTGCCGCGGGTCCTCTATCCGATGCCGTTGCGCGAAGTCGTTCTTTTGGCGCCGATTCCACGTCCACGACGGAATATTTATTGCGTTGGCAAGAACTATCATGAGCACGCCCATGAATTCGCGGCGAGCGGTTTCGATTCCAGCGCCGTCGCGGGCGCGGTGCCGAAGGACCCCATAATCTTTTCCAAGGTCCCCGAATGCGTCATCGCGCATCGTGAGGCGGTCTCGATCGACACTAAGGTTTCGCAGGCGATCGACTACGAAGCCGAACTGGGCGTCATCATCGGCAAAGGCGGTCGCGGAATCAAGGCGGCCGACGCGTTGGATCACGTCTGGGGCTATACGATCATCAACGACGTCACGGCTCGTGATCTCCAGGGGCGCTACAGCCAATGGCTGATCGGCAAATCGCAGGACACGTTCTGTCCTATGGGACCCTGGGCCGTCACCCGAGACGACGTCGATCTGCGAGACACCAAAATCCAATGTTGGATCAACGGCGAGCTAAGGCAGGACGCCAATACGCGCGACCTCATTTTCGACGTGCCGACGATCATCGAAACCATCTCGGCCGGAGTGACCCTGCTACCCGGCGACGTCATCGCTTCGGGGACCCCCGCAGGCGTCGGGATCGGTTTCAAACCGCCGAAATACCTAGCGCCCGGCGATTTCGCCCGGATCGAAATTGCAGGCATCGGCGTCCTCGAGAACGAGTTCCGGGAGTATCGCGCGTGACGAGCGCGGCCGTCGGGCGCACCTTGATCGAAATCGATGGCGCCGGCCCGGCGATCGTCTTCGTCCATGGTCTAGGAGGAACGTCGAATTCGTTCCAGATGCTGCTCGGAGCGCTCGGTGGGTTTCGCTGCGTGCGCCCGGATCTGCCGGGCTCTGGGCGTTCGCCCCGCCCTTTCCAGGCGTTGACGATGGAGTTGTTCGTCGCGACCATCTGGGATGTCGTGCAGAAGGTCGGCGGCGGTCCGACGCACCTCGTCGGCCATTCCCTGGGCACGCTCGTATGCCTGCTTCTGGCGGCGCAGCGACCGGAATGGGTCAAGAGCCTGACGTTGTTCGGACCGATAGCGGAACCGTCCGACTCTGCGCGTCAGCGGCTCCGGGATCGCGCCCGCGAGGCCCGGCAAGATGGAATGATCGGCATCGCGGACGCCGCCTCGTCGGGCGCAGTGTCTTCGGCCTCCTCGAGCGCCAATGCCCTGCTCGCCCCCTTCGTGCGCGAGAGCCACATGCGGCAAGACCCCGAAGGGTTCGCCCAGTCCTGCGAGGCGCTAGCGACGGCCGAGGGCGCCGATCTCAGGTTTTTGCGTTGCCCGACTTTGATCGTGACCGGCGATGAGGACGCCGTCGCACCGCCGAGCGCGGCCCAGGCTATCGCCGACAAGGTGAAGGGGGCTAAGGTCAAGGTGCTGGAGCATTGCGGCCATTGGACGCCGTTCGAGCGTCCGCGCGACTGCGCGAGGCTCCTGTCGGAACACGTGAGGGCGAACGAGACCGCCTGATCGAACATGCGTGGAGGCCGAACCCAGCAATGGAGATCGGTCGAGAAACCAGGAGGAATGGCAATGGCGGACGGCTATAGCGGGATCAACGGCTCGGGCGTCATCTTTACGAATGTCCGGATTCTCGATGGCACGGGTGAATATCCCTACACCGGCGAAGTCACGGTCCAGGGCAATCGCATCAGGCAGGTGACCAAGGGCTCCTCGCGGATGAACGGCGGCGCCGGCATCGGCGGACAGACGGTCATCGACGGCATGGGCGCCACGCTGATGCCCGGCCTCTGCGACGCCCATCTCCACCTTTCCTGGAACAACGCTCCCGGGATCGATCCCATCCAGATGATGCCCCCGGAGGAGCACACGCTCGTGACCGCCCAAATGGCGAAGCTGGTGCTCGATTCCGGATTCACTTCGGGTTGCGGCGCCGCGGCCGCCAAGCCTCGCTTGGACGTGGTCGTTCGCAACGCGATCAACAGCGGCATGATTCCAGGTCCCCGCTACCGCGCGGCAGGGCCGGAAATCACGACGGTCGGCGGGTTGGGCGATGCCGCGCCCTCCCATATTCCGCACGAGGGACTGAACCTCGGCCTCGTCGTCTCCGGCCCGGAGGAAGTGCGGCGCACCGTGCGTACGCTGATCAAGTACGGCGTCGACTCCATCAAGCTCAATCTCTCCGGCGAAGAACTGACCGGAATGAGAGCGGAGGAAACGCCGATGTCGGACGAAGAAGTTGCGATGGCGGTCTCCGAAGCCAAGGCGCGCGGCAAGACGCTCGCCGCTCACGCGCGCTCCTCCGGATCGGTCGTCCAGTGCGTGCGCCACGGCATACAGAACATCTATCACGCGTCCTTCGCCAACGAAGAAGCGCTCGACATGCTCGAGGCGAACAAAGACAAACACTTCGTCGCCCCCGGCCTCGCCTGGCTGATCAACACGGCGCGTCATGCCGGCGAATGGGGCATCAAACCGGGATCACCGGTCACCATCGCTTATGAGCGCGAACTCGAACATGCCGTCGAAACCAGCCGCAAGATGCACAGACGAGGGATCCGGGTTCTGATCGGCGGCGACTATGGTTTCGCCTGGACGCCCCAGGGCACCAACGCCAAGGACCTCGAGACGTTCGTCGACTTGCTCGGATTCTCTCCGATGGAGGCGATCGTGGCCGCAACGAGGTATGGCGGACAGATCATGCAAATGGGCAACGAACTCGGAATGATCAAGCAAGGCTATCTCGCCGACATGCTGCTGGTCGATGGCGATCCGATCGCGAACATTCGCATCCTACAGGACAAGACCCGCCTGCTAGCGATCATGAAGGACGGTCAGTTCCACAAGGTGCCGAGGATGAACGAACAACGCAGACGGTTGACCGCGTGAGTCTGACGACGGCGCAGCCGCAGCCAGGCCTCACCGCTCGTCAGGGATGGACGGCCCTCGCCCTGTTGGCGGGCGCGATCCTTCTCTGGATGGTGTTCGGCGTCTGGCCGGCTTGGCTCGAATGGTTGCTGCAGAGCAAGAAGGCCTTCGTCAGCGCGGTGCTGAACGGCGTCACGCTCGCGGGCCTCTATTTCCTGGTCGCCAGCGGCTTCACGCTTGTGTTCGGCCTGATGCGCAACGTCAATCTCGCGCATGGGTCGCTGTATCTGCTGGGCGCCTATGTCGGCTACGACGTCTCGAACTGGACGAACAACTGGTTCCTCGGCGTCGTCGCCGGCACGCTGGCGCTGGGAGTGATCGGGGCGCTGCTGCAAATATTGGTGTTTCAGCGCCTGGCCGGCGACGAATTGCGCCAGACCCTGGTGACGATCGGCATCTCCATCGTCGCCGCCGATCTGATGCTGGCGGTATGGGGCGGCAAGACCTATCAGTTCACGATACCGGAGTGGCTCGATGGCGCGGTGGCGACCCCAATCATCACAGCGATCAAGTCCAACGGACAGATCGTCACCATGCGCTATCCCTTCTACCGGCTCGTCGTCTTCGCCGCGGCCGTCGTGATCGGCGTCGGCCTCTGGCTGGCGCTCAACAAGACCAAAGTCGGCATGATGATCCGCGCCGGGGTCGACGATCGCGCGATGCTCTCCGCCTCCGGCGTCAACATTCGCTTGCTGTTTATCGGGGTCTTCGCGATCGGAGGCATGCTGGCGGGCTTCTCCGGCGTCGTCGGCGGCTCGGCTCTGTCGATCGCCCCCGGCGAAGACGTTCGCTATCTGCTGGCTTCGCTGGTCGTGGTGATCGTCGGCGGGATGGGTTCGATCACGGGCGCCGCGATCGGCGCGCTGCTGATCGGCTTGGCCGAGCAGGTCGGACTGGTCTATTTCCCCACCTACGGCGTCGTGCTCACGTTCGTCATCATGGTCGCGACGCTCGCGGTGAGGCCGCAAGGGATCATGGGCAATGCGCGCACGCGCCTTGCCGATCCGCCGCGGGTCGCGCTGCCCGGCGACATCGTCACACCCGAATTCACGCCGGCGACCGCCGCGCTCGGCGTGGCTTTGCTGCTTTTCCCGGCTATCGCGTCGCCTTTCGTCGTCTTCCAGCTCGGCGCGCAGGCGTTGATTCTCGGCATGATCGCGCTGTCGTTGATGGTGCTCGCGGGCTATGGCGGGATGGTTTCGCTTGCGCAACTGACCGTGGCCGGCATCTCGGGCTATTCTGTCGCCATTCTCGGTCCCAACGGCGCCGCCATACTCGGCTTCGGCTGGCCGTGGTGGATCTATGTTCCCGTCTCGATCCTCGTCGCCGGCTGCGCCGCGGCGCTGATCGGGATGATCGCCGTCCGAACCGCGGGCATCTACACGATCATGATCACGCTGGCGGTCGCCACCGCGTTCTTCTATTTCGCACAGCAGAATTACTCGTTGTTCAATGGCCATTCGGGGTTTCGCGGCGTGCAGCCGCCAACCGTGTTCGGCGTCGATTGGCGCAGCCAGATTCCGTTCTATTATCTGTCGCTGGGCGTCGCCGCCGCCGCCTATAGCCTGGTCGTCTATTGCTCGCGTTCCGCGTTCGGCCGCGCGCTGATGGCGATCCGCGACAATCCGCGCCGCGTGCGCGCGGTGGGCTACGACGTCACGTTTCATCGCGTCGCCGCCTATTTCTTCGCCGGAATCATCGCGGGGACGGCGGGCGTGCTCTACGTCTGGTTCAACGGACGGATATCGCCCGGGACTGTCGGCGCGGGCGAAGTGATCGGCATTCTCGTGATCGCGGTCATCGGCGGCCTTCGCCATCCCATCGGGCCGTTCATAGGCGCGGCGCTCTATGTGTTCCTGAAGACCTTCGCGATCGACATTGTCGGCGCAGATCGGTTCAACACCCTGATCGGATTGGTTTTCCTCGTCATCGTCTTCGCGTCGCCAGACGGCATGTTCGGTCTCTGGCGTCGGCTCGCGCCGCATTTGGCCGCCAAACCCCTGCGGGAAGCGTGAGGCGGCCGGCATAAGATTCAACAAGGTCCCGACATCGGGCGTCAAAATGGAGGAAATGATGAAGAACTACAAGAAAACGCTGCTGGCGGCGGCGCTGCTGGGAGGAACCTTCCTGTCGCCGCAGTTCGCATGGGCGGACGGAACGATCAAGGTCGGGTTGCTGGCCACGCTGGAAGGCGCGTTCACCGTGCTTGGCCAGGATGGCGTTCGCGGCGGCGAGCTCGCGTTCAAGGAGGCCGGATACACCGCGGGCGGCAAGAAGATCGAGGTGATAAAGGGATCGTCGGACGCTTCTCCGGACAGCGCCGTCAAGGCCGCGCGCAAGCTGGTCGAGCAGGACGGCGTCTCGATCCTGATCGGTCCGCTGTCAGGCGACGAAGGCCTCGCCATCAAGGACTACGCGAAGACGCAGCCGAAGATCACCTTCGTCAACGGCACCTCCGCGGCGCAGGACACGACGCTGCGCGATCCCGCGCCGAACTTCTTCAGGTTCACCACCGACGGCGCGCAATGGATGGCCGGGCTCGGCGATTACGCCTACAATGTCAAGAAGTATAAGAAGGTGGTCACGATCGCGGAAGATTATTCGTTTCCTTACACGCAGGTGTTCGGCTTCATGGCAGGTTTCTGCAAGGCTGGCGGCCACGTTCCGAAGAAGTTCTGGGTGCCGATCGGCAATAAGGACTTTTCCTCGGTGATCGCGGCGATCCCCGACGATGTCGATGCCATCTACGTCGCCCTCGGCGGCGCCGACGGCGTCAACTTTCTAACGCAATATCAGCAGGCGGGCGGAACCGCGCCGTTGATCGGCGGCTCGATCACCGTCGATCAGACTGTGCTCGGCACCAAGGGCAAGCAGCGCGACTATGTCGTCGGCACCCCCGCCGCCGGCCCGATCGCCGACAATTCGGAAGAGCCGCAATGGAAGAAATTCGTCGCCGACTACAAGGCCGCCTACAAGGATGGCTTCCCGTCGCCCTCGCTGTTCGCGCAGGGCTACTACATCAACACCAAGGCGGTGCTGCTGGCGCTGGACAAGGTGGGCGGCGATCTCTCCGACGGAGAGGCGAAGTTCCGAGACGTGCTCGGCAAGCTCGAGTTCGACACGCCGACCGGCATGGTCAAGCTCGACAAGAACCGGCAGGCGATCGCCGATAATTATCTGACCGAGGTCGCGAAGGCCGATGACGGCCACCTCTACAACAAGGTGATCAACGTGCTCAAAGCCGTCAACCAGACGCTCGGCATTCCGGAGGCCGACTTCCTCAAGCTCGGGGTCGCCAACCGCGACAATCCGGATTGCAAGTGAGGGGTCCCTTCTCCCGCTCTTGCGGGAGAAGGTGGCGCGAAGCGCCGGATGAGGGGTGTCGGAATCCCCACGGCCCTCACCCCAACCCTCTCCCGCAAGAGCGGGAGAGGCGGTCCGTAGCCTGATAGAACCCGTCATGGCCGTCAACCAAGCCGCCGAGCGCCTCTCCTCCAACAGCGCCTATGCGCTGGAATTGGAAGGCGTGGGGCGCGTATTTGGGGCGCTTGTCGCGCTCGCCGACATCAACCTTCGGGTTGCCGCCGGCGAGCGGCGCGCCATTCTCGGCTCGAACGGTGCGGGGAAGACGACTCTCTTCAACGCGGTTACCGGAGACTTTCCCCCCACATCGGGGCGGATACGGTTCTTCGGCGAAGACGTCACCGACTTTCCCGTGCATGAAAGAATTCGCCGCGGGTTGCGACGCACCTATCAGATCAGTCAGCTGTTCGGCGGCCTGACCGTCATCGACAGCATCTTCGTCGCTTGTCGAGGCGTCTCCCGAGGCCGCCTTTCGCTGCTGCGTCCGGCGGACCGCGACGCCACGATGGCGCAGGCGCGATCGATCGCTCACTCCGTGCATCTCGACGACATCTTGGAGACCCCGGTCTCGATCCTGAGCCACGGCCAGCAGCGGCAGCTCGAGATCGCGCTGGCGCTTTCCGGCGCGCCGCGATTTATCCTGTTCGACGAGCCGGCCGCGGGTCTGTCGCCGCCGGAGCGACGCGATCTCGTCGCGATACTCAACGCGTTGCCAGCCTATATCGGCTACATCATCATCGAGCATGATCTCGACGTCGCCCTGCGTGTTTCGACCTATGTGACGATGATGCACAACGGGCGCATCTTCACCGAAGGCACGCCGGAAGAGATCGAGAGCGACGAGCAGGTTCAGGCCATTTACCTCGGAGCGGGGCATGGCTAGAAATTCGGCCAGGCCCGTTTCGTCTTCGAAGCCGATCCTGCAAGTGCAAGAGTTGCAGGTCTACTATGGTGAGTCGCACGCTCTTCAAGGGGTGTCGCTGTCCCTCGAGCGGGGCGTTCTGTCTGTCGTCGGCCGCAACGGCATGGGCAAGACGACGCTTTGCAACACCATCGTCGGCCTGATGCGGGCGCGGTCGGGCGCGGTGCGTTTCGACGGACGCGAAATCTCGGCCGCGGAGCCGCACGAGATCGTCCGCGCCGGGGTCGGCTTCGTGCCACAGGGACGCCGCCTCTGGCCGAGTCTTTCCGTCGACGAGACGTTGCGTCTCAGCGAGCGCGCGGGCGCTGGTGGCCATTCGTGGACGGTCGACCGGGTCTATTCCACATTCCCGAGATTGGCGCAGCGCCGCGACAACGGCGGCGGACAGCTCTCGGGCGGCGAACAGCAGATGCTCGCGATATCGCGCGCTCTACTCAGCAATCCGCGGCTTCTCGTGATGGACGAACCTACGGAGGGCCTCGCCCCGATGATCGTCGGACAGGTCCGAGACTTGCTGCTTCGCCTGGCGAGCGAAGAGGATATGTCGGTGCTCGTCGTCGAGCAGAACCTCGGAGTGGCGACCGCGGTGTCCGAATCGGTGGCGATCATGGTCAACGGAAGGATCAATCGCATCATGGATGCCGGCGAACTCGCCCGGGATCGCGATCTTCAGCAACGCTTGCTCGGCGTCGGCCGGCACGGCGAGGACGCCGAGCCTGAGACCGAATCCGCGCCGGCGTCGGACGCCGCCGTCGGGAGCCCCAAGCTGTACAGGGTGTCGCGGCTGGGCGCCCCGGATTCGGACGAAGCCGCTCCCGTCTTTCGGGCCGATCGGTTGCCGAACCGATGGGGATTGCGCATTCCGCCTGCGATGAAGATGGACGGCCCGAGCGAGGCAGAGGCGGAAGCCCGTCCGGTGTTCGCGATCCCGTTCGCGGAACGGATCGGCCGAACGGCGTTGGTCGTCGGCACCTTCGATACCAAGGGCGCCGAGCTGCTTTTCATCCGCGACCGGCTGCGGGCGCTCGGCATTCCCGTGCGCACGGTCGACCTCGCTACTTCGGGCAAGATTTCTCGGGCCGACGTCACGCCGATGCAGGTCGCCGCGATGCACCCTCACGGCTCGAGCGCCGTCTTTTCCGGCGATCGCGGCGAGTCCGTCGCCGCCATGGCCGTTGCGTTCGGCCGCTGGATCGAACGCGAGCGCGGCATTGGCGGCGTCATCTCCGCGGGCGGCTCCGGGGGCACTTCTCTGGCGACCGCGGGGATGCGGCGTCTGCCGCTGGGCATCCCCAAGATCATGGTTTCCACCGTCGCTTCCGGCGAGGTCGGCCGCTATGTCGGACCCGCCGACATCATGATGCTGCACTCGGTGGCCGACGTTCAGGGTCTCAATCCGATCACCGAGCAGATTCTCGGCAATGCCGCGCACGCCTTGGCGGGAATGATAGCTGGAATGCCCACGGTCGAGGCCCGGGAGACCCGGCGGCGTCTCGCGCGCCCCGCCGTCGGCATCACCATGTTCGGGGTGACGACGCCGGCCGTGCAAGCCATTTCGAAGCGCCTGGAAGTCGATTTCGACTGCCTTGTCTTCCACGCGACCGGCGTCGGCGGGAGATCGATGGAGAGTCTCGGCGATTCCGGGATGTTGGCGGGGTTCATCGATCTGACGACGACGGAAGTCGCCGACATGCTCGTCGGCGGCGTATTTGCGGCCGACGCCGACCGGTTCGGAGCGCCGATCCGCACGGGTCTGCCCTATGTTGGCTCGGTCGGGGCGATGGACATGGTCAATTTCGGACCGCGCGAGACCGTCCCGGAGAGGTTCCGTAGCCGACGGCTCGTCGTGCACAATCCGAACGTCACGTTGATGCGGACGACGCGCGACGAAAACCGTACGATCGGCGAGTGGATGGGTTCGCGTATCAATCAAATGGAGGGCCCGGTCCGGCTGCTATTGCCCGAAGGCGGCGTTTCGATGCTCGATGCGCCGGGCAAGGCGTTCCACGATCCCGAAGCCGACAACGCCTTGTTCGAATCGCTGGAAAAGACCGTGAGGCAGAACGAGCGCCGAAAGATCGAACGCGTCGATGCCAACATCAACGACGAGAAATTCGTCGCCTCGATCGTCGACGCCTTCGGCTCGATCGGTCCCCGCAGGGAAAGGAGGGCGTGATGGTTTCTTTCCGTCATTGCGAGGAGCCCTTGCGACGAAGCAATGACGGGAGTCACGTCGTCATTGCGAGCGAAGCGAAGCAACCTAGGGCCGCGCGTCGAACCGGCTCGGTTGCCTCGCTTCGCTCGCAGTGACCATGCAAGAAGGAAGGGGAACTATGCGCGAACAGCGAGCGCCGACGGTCTACATCCTGGCGAGCCAGCGCAACGGCACGCTGTACACGGGCGTGACCTCCGATCTGCTCAAAAGCGTTTCCGAGCACCGCGCGGCTTTAAAACCCGGATTTACGACCAAATACGCAGTCGCTCGGCTGGTCTATTTCGAGGCGTTCGAAGACATGCCCCCCGCCATCGCGCGCGAAAAGCAAATCAAAGGTGGATCGCGAGCGAAAAAGCTGAAATTGATCGAAGGATCGAACCCGCAATGGCGTGATCTCTTCGAGGAGCTGTTTTGATCGGTAACGAAGCGAAGCAACCCAGAGGGGGCGTAAGGTTGCCCCTAGTTGCTTCGCTTCGCTCGCAATGACGATGGATGAT
>JBAQGU010001088.1:0-2971 GCA_049287975.1 Roseiarcus sp. | reverse complement strand
CGTCGACCGTGATCGAGCCCTTCAGCTCCAGCGAGCCGCCGATCCAAGCCTTGCGCGCGACGAACGGATTGGACGGCGTCAGGAACCAGGTGCAGGGCGCGCCCGCCGCAATGCGCGCGATCGGATGCGCGACGCGCCCGTCGGCGATGACCATATGCGTGCCGGCGCTGGTGGCGATGCGCGCGGCCTCTATCTTCGTGCGCATGCCGCCGCGCGAAAGTTCGGACGCGGCGCCGCCCGCCATCGCCTCGATCGCCGGGGTGACGCGCTCGACGACGGAGATCAGCTTCGCCTTCGGGTCATCCTTCGGCGGCGCGTCATAGAGACCCGCGACGTCGGAGAGCAAGATCAGCAGGTCGGCGCTCGCCATTGTGGCGACGCGCGCGGCGAGCCGATCGTTGTCGCCATAGCGGATTTCGCTGGTGGCGACGGTGTCGTTCTCGTTGATGACGGGGATCGCGCGCATCGCCGAGAGCCGTCCCAGCGTTTCCCTCGCGTTCAGATAACGACGCCGCTCCTCTGTGTCGTACAAGGTCAGCAGCACCTGACCAGCGACGATGCCGTGCCCGTGCAGCGCCTGCGACCACGCCCGCGCGAGCGCGATCTGGCCGATCGCGGCCGCGGCTTGGCTGTCCTCGAGCTTGAGCACGCCCTTGTGCAGGCCGGCGATGGTGCGGCCGAGTGCGATCGCGCCGGAAGAGACGATCAGCACATGGGCGCCGCGTTCATGCAGGGCCGCGATGTCGGCGACCAGCGCGTCGAGCCATTCCTGCTTCAACGCGCCGCGTGCGCGATCGACGAGCAGGGACGAGCCGACCTTGACGACGACGCGGGAGAACTCGGCGAGGGAAGGATGATCCGTCACGGGCGGCAAATCGTTGGAACTGGAGGCCTCGGGCCGTAGAGCACGCGCTTGCCCGACGCAAGCGCGGATGCGGGTTGTCATCGGCGGGCGAAGTCGCTAATTTAGAATCATTCTAAACTGTGCGAGGCCACCGCATCCTCCGCGCTGACGTTTTGTTTTCTCTCACAGCGGCTGCAAGGCTCGCGTCCGAATTCGTCTCATTTGCAGGGGGCCTCGCGCATGCGTAAATTTGCTGATCTTTCCGAGCGAGAGCTCGTGGCGCTGGCCATCAGCAACGAAGAGGAAGACGGCCGGATCTACGCCGACATCTCGGAGGGCATGCGCGATAGTTACCCGGCGACCGCGAAAGTCTTCTCCGAAATGGCGGCTGAGGAGAACGGCCATCGCCGGCGCCTCATCGATCTCTTCGTCTCGAAGTTCGGCGAGCACATCCCGCTCATTCGTCGGCACGACATTCGCGGCAATATTCAGCGCAAGCCGATCTGGCAGATTCGCCCGCTCGGCGTCGACAAAGTCCGTCGATTGGCGACCGATATGGAGCTGGACGCGTCGCGT
The DNA here is from genome assembly GCA_049287975.1 of Roseiarcus sp. Taxonomy (GTDB): domain Bacteria; phylum Pseudomonadota; class Alphaproteobacteria; order Rhizobiales; family Beijerinckiaceae; genus Roseiarcus. Next base: position 1,551 of record JBAQGU010001088.1, on the reverse strand, counting down.
TTCTATCGCTTGGCCGCCGATCGCGCCAGCGACGCAAACGTTCGCAAGCTCCTCGGCGATCTAGCCGAGGAGGAGGACAAACACGAGCATCGCGCCGAGGCGCTCCAAACCGAAATCCTAACTCCGGAGGCTCGGACGAACGAGGACGAGCAAGCGCGCCGCCGCTTCGTCCTGCAGATCATTCAGCCCGGCCTTGTCGGGCTGATGGACGGCTCGGTATCCACCCTGGCGCCGGTGTTCGCCGCCGCTTTCGCGACGCACGTGCCGTGGAACGCGTTCCTCGTCGGGCTCGCGGCTTCCTTCGGCGCCGGAATTTCCATGGGCTTCGCCGAGGCGCTCGCCGACGACGGCAAATTGTCGGGGCGCGGCGCGCCGCTGCTGCGCGGGGCAGTCTGCGGCTTGATGACGACCGCCGGCGGCATCGGCCACACCCTGCCCTATCTCATCCCGAATTTCTGGACCGCGACGGTCATCGCATGCATCGTCGTCGTGTTCGAACTCGCCGCTATCGCCTGGATCCAGTGGCGTTTCATGGATACGCCGCCGCTCTCGGCCGTCGCCAAAGTGATGCTCGGCGGCGGGCTCGTGCTGGCGGTGGGGATACTGATCGGCAGCAGTTGAGCGGCGGATTACCCGAAGAGGCGTCGTCGCAGCTTGCGCAAGCCCAAGCGCAGGAGCGCACGGCCTTTGAACAACCGCACGCGGATCTTGCTGAACGGAATCGGCGCGTCGGCGCTCATCGCCGCTCGCGCCCGCAATTTCCGCCGCATGTAGCGCTTGGACCAGCGCGGACAGTAGTGCTCGAAATCGCGATGGATCGGCTGGATCGGCACGCCTGCGAGGCGAAAGCACTCGCAGAAGGCGAACTGCTCGACGGTGTGCAGCTTCAGGCCCGCCGACCACAGACGGTCGGTCAGGACGAGCGCGTCGTCGAGCAGCGGCGCATCCTCCGGGCGCGCTGCGACGAGGCCGGAATTGAACATCCGCGATTGCTTGGAATCGAGGACGTATCGTCCGAGACCTGGGAGATCGGTTTCGAAAGGACCGAAATCGGGATAGGGGTCGGTGTGCTCGAACAGGTTCATGCCCGCTCCCGCCTGGAGCGCTGAGCGCACGGTCGCATCGAACCCCGCGCGAACGAAGCTGTCGGTGTCCAACAGCACGCACGGGCGCCGGTAGAGCCTGAGCGCCCGCGCGAGGACGAGCGGCTTGGCGCGGAGATGAAAGAGGCCCGCGGCCGACCCGCTGGCGATATCGGCCGCGACGTCGAACACGGCGAACGGCAGATCACGAAAATTCTCGGGCCGATCCGTGAAGATCGCGACGCGAGAAGCATCGCCGCGGATTTCCGGCAGTAGCGTCTCGATGCTGTAGCGCAATTCCCTCGGCGTTTGCGGCGAGCGTCCCCAGCAGACGTAGACGAAGACGGGATCGCGAGCCATCGCGGCGTTACGCGGGGCCGGCGCTGTAGACGCGGTCGCCGACCGCGTCCGGCGCGAAGCGCCTCGTTCGGCCGAGTTCGCGGTGGCGGAGAGAGGCGCGGTCGGCGAC
>JBAQGU010001087.1:0-7405 GCA_049287975.1 Roseiarcus sp. | reverse complement strand
CGATGAAAAGCTCAAATCCTGATAGCGACGTGGCGTTCTGGATGCCCGCGTTCGCGGGCATGACACGGGACCTGGTTGTTTCATCCAGGGGGACCGGCCGCAGGCCGGTGCGGAACTCGCAATGACGAGTAGAGTCCTCAATTGTTGGGCGTCGCATCAAATAGACGGGCCCCCGCGCCATCGTCGCCCCGTTCGCGGGCGGCTGCAAGGACCTCGCGGCGCCTGTGCCGCAGGGAACAGCGCCAATCCCGCGCCGCCCGTAATCTCCCGGGCGTCGGCCAAGAGGTCGACAACAACCCAACCCAACCAACCTTCAGGAGATTGCCAATGACCACGTTCTCGAAAATCCTCGTCGCCGTCGCCGCCGCGCTCGCCGCGACCGTCAACTCTGCTTTCGCCCATGGCCACGGAGGCTATCGGCCTTCCTACGGCAGCTTTCATTCTTCCTACGGCAGCTATCAGCCATACTACGACAGCTATCAGCCTTCCTATGACTACAACGCTTACGACGACTCCGGCGACTACGGCTATGGCAACTCGTACGGCTGGGACCACCACGGCGGCTCCGGCCACTTCTCTGGCGGTCACGATAGCCGGCGTTGAAGGGCGGCGCCTTGGCCTCGGCCAACGGTGCGGCGGCGAAACTCTCTCCGCCGCACCCGCCCGACGCGATAGGGATCGCAGCTGTAACTCGATCTTGGCGTCCGGGTCGGCGCCTCAACGCAGCGCGTCGGGGCCGTTTTGCTTTACGACGTGCAAGAGCTTCAATGCCGCGCCGGTCGGCTGGCGCTCGCCGCGTTCCCCGCATTAGCCTCGCTTAATCGCGATTGGCTTACCGGCGCGGTCGAGGATTGCGCCTACAGGAATATTATATTTGGTATCGCTATCCGTAGCGGCTTTCCATTCCGCCGCGTCGATCCCCAACGTCGTTGAAACGGTTTCGATCGCGTCGGCTTCCGAACTTCCCATAGTCCAATAACAGTCGTGGGGGTCAGATCGCCATACGCGATATAAAGCCATTGCCAACCTCCCGCTTTCCCCTGAGCATAGCAGGGAGTGCGGGGCGCCGCGAGCGCGCGTATTTCCAACACTCAAAATCCCGAAAAACGCCACAAATATTCATCGCGCGTACAATCTGTCGCCGCGCTGTTTCCATCATCTGGCCGGAGTTGCGCTGCAAGAGGGAATTCGTCTGCCGCGGGCTGTCCGCGATCTTGCTGAAGCGAGACGCCGCGCGCCGATGACCGCCTTGTGGGAAACGCCACGGCGGAGCGGGCAGCGACAGGTTATGCAAGTCCCTAGAGAGGACTGGGCGAGAGATCGAAGTCTCTTCGCCTTTTGCAATGGGGGACGTGATGTCTACGAAAGCTTCAGTGTCGAACACCTCGGCGACTATGGCTGGAAATGGCTTCCACAGTAGAGCATTCGATAAGCGCGACGTGCGGGAGACGCACAGCGTTCGGGTATGGCGCGAGGAACTCGCGGAAATGCTGGAAGCAAACCTCCGCCACCTTGACGCGCTGAGGGGGTTGCGCCGTTCAACGGACGCTTCTACCGCAACGGCGCTTCGTCGGCTTTAGCTCGGGGTGGGGCCTCCACCCCGACTCGACTCCCGAACGGGCGACCGGCCGGGCGCGAGGCTGCGAAATTTCGGCCCGGAGTCGAGCCAAAACGAGCCCTAATGAGGAGTTGCATCCCCACCGGTCGGTTCAGCTTCGCCTTTACAGCTTTCAAAATGCAGGGGTTCCGCCGACGCGTCGATCTCGTCCGCTTTCGCGGCTAGATCGCGTATTCCGCGGCTTGCGAGCAGCATTTCGATCAAGAAAGCGCCGAGCGCGCCGACGGTGAACAGCAGGGCGAGCCCAAAGGCTACGAACAACGAAACCCCGGTCCGATCTCGAAGAGTGCCAACGAACAGAAGCAGAGCGGCGATAGATGTGGCCGCCCCGCCCAGAGTGGCCATCATCACCGCCACGTCGAGAATGTGGGACCGGCGCCGAAGATAGGCGAGCCTAGACAGAAGTCGGTTGCGCTCAGTCGGCCCGGCAGTTTCCAATTTCTCGGCAAGAGCGTCGACGCGATCGGCGACGCGCGCCAGCCGGGTTGATAGCACGCCAAGTATCGACGCAATTCCGGAAAGCAGGAAAACCGGAGTCAATGCGACTTGGATGACGTGCGCAACGCTGTCGACGCTGTCCAAGCCGAACATTGATCACCGAAATAGGGTCCACCCAAGCGGGTTTGAGCAAAACAAGGCCACCACGTCAATCGGAGCGAACGGGCCCGAGCGGCGACGGCCGTGTTCCACACAATCCATTGATTTGAAGGGCGCCGCAAACTCGGATAGGTATGTTTACCTATTTTTCGCCTCGAGTGGCCGGGAATTCCTTGGCCAAAGGAGTTCTGTTGGCAGCCAAGGACCGAGATCGGAGAGCGGTATTTCTCACCTCTCGCGCCGCTATCGTTGCGTGTGTTTACGCCATCGCTGTTATTGCGACATTCTGTTTTTTGGTATTCCCAGCACTAATCAGATTTATCAAGCCACCCCAAACCGATCTCTAAGCGCCTGAATTAGCCGCGCCACAGACGACGAGTAGGTAACTGGAAGTATTCGTCATTATCAGTTATGGGCTATGCGTAGGTAGTCTTCTAATTTGCCAGTAGGATGCCATAGAATCCGGCCCGCCTCCGCCGCTTGTTTGGCCATAGGTATGGCAGCTATGAAATCTCGAGCGAGGACGACGAAGACGTTTTCTGTCGAGGGCGCCGCCGAGGCGATGCGCGGAAGGCAAGTCATGGCTCCGGACCGAGAAGCGCCTTCGCGGTTTGCAGGTCGGCAGTCGCGAACCCCTCGGTAAAGCGATCGTAAATCGGCGACAACAGTTCGCGCGCTTCTCCGGCGCGTCGCTGTCCATTCCAAAGCCGAGCAAGGCTGATGGCGGTCCGCAGCCGCCAGGAAACAGCGCCTTGCCCGCGCGCAACATCCAGGGATCGGAGGTAATGGTCCTCCGCCCCCATTATCGAATCGGCCAAGCCCTTCCTTTCCATCAAGGCGCCCTGGATGTGCAGCAACTCGGGCATGATCCAGTTTTCGTCGTTACGCTGGCAATGTTCGAGCGCCTCTCCGATCGCGGCCAGTCCCTCGGCAATCTGGCCCGAGTGCGCTAGCCCGGTCGCATAGGCGCCGAATAAAACTGCGAAGCGCGGAACTGAGCGCGCCTCACCCAACTCCTCGAGCGCGGCGCGAAGGATTGGCAGCCCGGCAGCGGCGTCGCCTTGTTGGATCCGCAGGACTCCCTGCAATCCGTCCGCCCACGAGGTCCAGATGCCCATGGCGTGTCTGGAAGAATGATCTCGGAGCATCACCACGTAGCGCGTGGCTGCAGTGAGGTCCCCGGACAACAGAGCCACCTGACTTGCCGCGAGCAGCGAGTTGTACAGAGTGACGGCATGTCCAAGGGCAACCGCGTGCTGCACGTTTTGCTCGGCGGTCTGCAATGCCTGCTCGGCGAAGCCCAGAAGCCAGAGGGTGCGCGCCAGGACGCTCCGAGTCGCGACCCGCGGCTCGAGTTGGAAGCGAATGATATCCGAGCGGGCATCGGGCGTGGCGTATCCTTCGAGCATGCGCTCGAGAAGACGCCGCGCCTTCGGCTGGTCCCCGAGATAGTGCAGCACTGTTCCCATCATTCGGTCGCCGATGGCCAAATCGGCTCGGTTCCCTTCGCGGCCGGCAAGGCGCACGAAATCTTCCGCTCGCGCCAGCGCGACGTTGAACTCGCCACTGTTCAACCGATAGCTCCAGAGGCCCCAAACTGCGCGCAGCTGGTACTCGGTTGCGCCGACAGCCTCGGCAATGCGCAAGGCTTTTCTCCAAGCGTCGTGCGTCTCGCGCACCGGCCCCTTGGTATGAAACAGGGATGCGGCAAGCGCCGAGTAAAGGTGCATCTCGCCGCGCGGGCCGACGCTTGCGTCCAAGATTGCGATGGCGCGCTCGGAGTACAGGCGGCACTCCGGGAACTGCGACAATTCGATCCAGACCGGAATTGTTGCAATAGTCAGGGAGATCGCGATCGCCGCATCGCCGTGGGAAGAAAACGCCCAGTCGAGCGCCGCACGCAGATTATCGATCTCGCGGACGTAGTCGGCCAGCCATTTGTCTCTCGGCCTCTCCGCGACTTCAGTTTCAGCGCGCTCGAAAAGACTGCGGTAGTACTCGGCGTGGCCGCGTGCAATTCGCTCATGCTCGCCGCTCGAGCCGAGTTTGTCGATTGCGTAGGCGCGCGTCGTATCGAGTAGCCGGAACCGGAGGGTGGCGCCGCTGACATCTGCGACGACCAACGATTTCGACACGAGGTCGGCCAAGCGGTCTATCGAGTTGAAGCCTGTCCTTTCCGGTTCGACAGCCACGGCCGCGGCGGCCTCGGCCGTCAGCCCGCCGCTGAAGATACCGAGCGCCCGGAAGAACCGCTGCTCGTCCTCGCTCAACAGGCTGTAGCTCCAATCAATCACAGCCTGCATCGTCCGGTGCCGCGGCATTTTCTTGCCGCCTCGCGCTCCAAGCAACGGCAAGGTGTCGTCCAGGCGCGCCGCGAGGCTTTCGACCCCGAGGGCCGCAACTTGAGGCGCGGCGAATTCGATCGCCAACGGCAAGCCGTCGAGCCTCCGGCAAATTTCGACGACCGGTCGAGCTGACGTATCAGTCAGCGCGAAGTCTTCGATGATCGCTGTCACGCGCTCGACGAACAGCTGTACGGCGGGGAAAGCCGAGGCGTCGGCGGCCGTCAGTCTGGACGATGGCTGCGGGCTGCTGAGCGGCCCGAGGCGATATTCGGCTTCGCCAGCTACGTTGAGCCGCTCCCGGCTCGTCGCCAAAATGGCGACGCCCGGCGCTGACCTCAGAACCGCAATCCCGAGGGCCGCCACAGCGTCGATGACATGTTCGCAAGTGTCCAGCACTAGCAGCAACCGCCTGTCTCTCAGCCCTGCGACCAGGCTGGGAAGTGGATTTTCGGTGCGAATTCCGAGGCCAAGGACTGTCGCAACCGCGCTCGGCACGAGCCGCGGGTCGCCGAGCGGGGCCAAATCGACCAGCCACACGCCGTCTCCGTAGCTACCGATCAAGCGCTCGGCGACCGCGAGGGCTACTGTAGTTTTGCCGATCCCGCCCGGCCCGACGATCGTCACAATACGCCCGCTCGATAGCCGGGAAGCGAGCGCCGCCATGGCTTCCTCCCGGCCGATCATCCTCGTTGCCGCATCAGGCAGATTGTGCGCTCCGACATGCATTGCTGCAGCGGTTATCGCAGTCTGCGAAGGCTCCACAAACCCGATTGGCGCAACGAAACTGTAGCCTCTTCCCGGAATGTTGGCGACGAAGCGCCGCCCGCCTTGACCGTCGCCAAGGGCGCGGCGCAAAGCGCTGACCTGCATCTTCAGATTCGCTTCTTCCACGAACGCCTTCTGCCACACTCGGGCCATGAGTTCCTGTTTGCTGACAATCTCGCCGGCGCGTTCGACCAAAGCTGTCAGGATGTCAAACGCGCGGTTGCCGAGCCGCGCCGGCGTATCGCCCTCGAGCAGGAGCCTTTGCGCTACAAACAGCCGAAACGGGCCAAAGGAGATCGCGGGTCCATCCATGGGGCTGCATACCGCGTTCGCAGATTTTACTCAATTTTACTTGACCCGGGGTTGCAGCAACGCGGCTGCGAGGTTGCCACCTGGAAGGAGGATCGCAGCCGCTGTATTACATTAACTGCTAGGCGAATTGCCGAGCGTTTGCTGGGTGCTGCAGCCGGCGCGCGACCGGATCAAACTTCGATGGACGGGCGCGCTGGCATGCCAGTGACAGCGTTACAACATCGAACGTAGCGCGGCTCGATCGCGGCGGCGACGACCGGCCGGCTCGGCCAGCGTCGAGCGGAAGCGCAGCGATAACCTCCGAATACCTCTCGGTCGCAACTTCGAGGAAAGCATCGTCTTGCGCCTACTGGTAAAATTGAATTTTACCCGACTTTAACCTGATTTAGCTGGGCGGATGCTCATCGAGCAGGCATTAGTTGCGCAAGGAGCAGGCGCATGTCTAGCTTGGTCAGCCGAACGCAAACTGGAGCCGGGCGTCGGAGTCTCCGACTCCCAAATTCGTTGAACGGCGCCGACTGGGACGGCGGCTGTGAGGTCTTGAGCGAGGACGGCGAACGCGTTCTCTGTCGAGGGTGGCGCCGAGGTGATGACGGCAATCGGCGTGCCGTGCTGGTCGTTCTAACTACTGCCGAGCATCCGTCGCCATCAAACCTCGATCGCTTCGCCCATGAATTCGGATTGAAGAAAGAGCTGGATGGCGTGTGGGCCGCACAACCGCTGGAGCTCGTGTACGACGGCGGTCGCCCGATGCTGGTGCTGGAAGATGCCGGCGGCGAGCCGCTCGACCAGATTCTCCGGACGCCAATCGAAACGGGAAGCTTCTTACGCGTCGCCATCGGCATCGCTGCGGCCCTGGGCAAGGTCCACGAGAAGGGACTTATTCACAAGGACATCAAGCCGGCTAACATTCTGGTGAACAGCGCAACGGGGGAGGTGCGGCTCACAGGGTTCGGTATCGCATCGCGGCTCGCTCGTCAGCGACAGCCATCCGAGCCTCCCGATATCCTCATTGGCACGCTCGCCTATATGGCGCCGGAGCAAACGGGACGGATGAATCGTTCGATCGACTCCCGCAGCGATCTCTACGCCCTCGGCGTAACCCTATACGAAGCGCTGACCGGAGCTTTGCCATTTACCGCCACGAATCCCATTGAATGGGTGCACTGCCACCTCGCCAAGCGGCCGCTCGCGCCCACCGACCGTATGAACGGAATTCCGGACGCCGTCTCGGAGATCGTTGTGAAACTGCTCGCCAAGACAGCCGAGGATCGCTATCAGACCGCGGCCGGCCTCGAGCATGATCTACGGCGTTGTCTTGCCGATTGGGAGCGCCACGGGCGTGTCGAGCCCTTTGTACTCGGCGTACGCGACAGGCCCGATCGGCTCATGATCCCGGAGAAGCTTTACGGGAGAGAGCGGGAAGTCGAGACGTTGCTCGCCGCCTTCGATCGCGTGGTCGAGAGCGGCGCCCCCGAGCTGGTGCTGGTCTCCGGTTATTCCGGCGTGGGCAAGTCCTCTGTAGTCAATAAGCTGCATAAGGTGCTCATCTGCCCACGCGGTCTCTTTGCCTCGGGCAAGTTCGATCAGTATAAACGTGACATCCCCTATGCGACTGTGGCGCAGGCTTTTCAAAATCTTCTCCGCCGTTTGCTGAGTAAGAGCGAGGCAGAGTTGGGGGCTTGGCGAGATGAATTTCGTAAGGCATTAGGACCCGACGGACGGCTGGTCACGGACCTGATCCCCGAATTGAGGCTCCTAATAGGAG
>JBAQGU010001086.1:0-11054 GCA_049287975.1 Roseiarcus sp. | reverse complement strand
CTCCGGCGCCGCCCGGCTCGAGCCAGACCTCGAGCCGGGCATCCAGATCCGCGTGCGTCGGCCCTCCATACACGGGTCAAGCCCGTGCATGACGGAGCGCGACCATCAGAACTTGATTACATATTGCTGGTTGTCGTTGGGGTTCTTGATGAGATTGCAAACCGCGGCGGTGTCGGCCGGCGCCTGCTGGGGGAAGTCCTCGAGCACGTTGAGCTTCTTGTCTTTGACCTCGGCGATGTGGACGTCGAGGATGCAATGATGGGTCGGCGGATCGATCGTCACCGTGCCCGAAGGCGCTTTGATGCTGATGCCCGTCTCGAGCGCCTCGATCACCTTCAGGCGATCGACGCTGCTCGCCTTCTTCACCGCCTCTGCCCACAGCAGGAAGCCTTGGTAGGTTCCCATCGCGAGTTCGGTGATATTGGGATAGTCGGCGCCAAACCGTTTGTGGAAGCGCTCGACGAACGCTGTGTTGACTGGATTCTTGAGGTCCTGGAAGTAATTGTAGCAAACCAGCATGCCGTTGCATTCGTCCGGCGACAGCACAATGTGTTCGTTGCCCACCGCGAAAGTCGTGGAGGCCATCGGGATGCTGGCGCGCATGCCGGCCGCGGCCCATTGGCGGTAGAACGAAATATGCGCGCCGCCGACGAGCGCGGACCAGACGAAATCGGGCTTGGCCGCCTGTATCTTGGAGATGGTCGAACTGAAATTCGTGACGTCGAGCGGAAAGAAATCTATCGACGCGACTTCGCCGCCGTTCTCGATCACGTATTTTTTCACCCATTGCGAAGTGATCTGGCCGTAATTGTAATCCGCGGCGATCACATAGACCTTCTTGCCCCACTTCTTCATCGAGTAGGGGACCAGCTTTTCGACCGTCTGCGCCGGCGTGACGCCGGTGTCGAACTGATCGCGGTCGCAGACGCCGCCCTCGTATTGCGTGTTGTAGAAATAGAGGGTCTTGAACCGGTCGAGCACTGGCCGGATGACTTCGCGCGAAGCCGAGGTTATGCCGCCGTGCACGACGGCCGCCTTGTCTTTCAGCGCCGCCTGTTGGGCGAATTGCGTGTAGAGCTGCATGCTCGATTGCGGATCGTAGTTGATCAACTTGATCTGCCTGCCGAGCAATCCTCCCGCCGCATTCGCCTCTTCGACCGCGAACGTCAGGGCGTCGACCATCGGCTTGCCATAGATGTCCAGTCCGCCCGAGAGATCGTGGATCCCGACGACAGTGATCGGCTCCTCCGAAAGCGCTCTCGTCGCAAACGCGCTGGCGCCGAGCGAAACGGCCGCCGCGCTCTGCAGGAACTTCCTACGATTGACATTCATTGTACCAGCCTCCTCGTTGTAGTGCCGATGTTTCACGCGATGAGATATTTCTTCAGGACCGACGCGCCCATCGTGTATTTCGGGTCGACCATGTTGCCGAGCCGCATGCGTCCCGCCTGGCTCAAGAACATATACGCGTCGATTTCGTCGAAGCCGTAGTCTGCGCTCATCCAGCGAACCAGTTCGCGATAGGCGATACGCGCGGCGTCCTCCATCGGACGGGCGCTGCCGATCGTCATGATGAAGTCGCTCGTCTCCAGCCTGGGCCACGCGAAGGACCAGTTCTTGATGACGTCGACATGCAGTGTGACTGTGGCGCGCTGTTCGACCGCGACGCCGGAAAGCTCGCCGTCACCCTGGGTGGCGTGACAATCCCCGACGAACAGAAGGGCGCCTTCGGTATGGACCGGAAAATAGAGGATGGCGCCGGGCGCGACGTCAGGCAGATCCATATTTCCGCCGTGATAATCCGGTTGCAGCGAGGATATCGCCTCGATCTCCGGCGATACGCCGATCGTCCCGATGAAGGGTTCATAGGGAAGGACAATCTTTTCGCTCCATCGTACGCCGTCCTTGTCGACATGCATCGTTCTCACGCGTTCGGGCAGCGGCTTATTCAATAGCGCCGTGGATGCGGTGCCGACGAGGCCGCCGAATTCCGGAATGATGCAAGTCTTCCCCGCGGGCTGCGCGCCGCGGGTTTCCACCGCGTGGATGTGAACGGCGAGGCAATCGCCTTTTGCTGCGCCCCTGACGGCGATGGGGCCGCTCTGCGGATTGAGGTAGGGAAACTTCAGCTTTTCGGTCGGACGATCCTGCTCGCTCTGGATGGCGCCGCCAAACGCGTCCTCCGTCTCCACCACGACGAGATCGCCGGGGTCGATCGTCAGTTTGGGCGCGGCATAGCGCCCGTAGACATATTGGAACTCGCCCTGCGCCGCGATATCGAGGGCATGACGCTTGCCCAAGCGCCCTTTGGCGAGCCCGCGCTTCGCCATGATCGATGTTTCGAGCCATGATGCCTCGGTCATGCTGTCCTCGAGAATTGGCGGTGGGCCTCTAGTGTCGCGTCCAATCATCGCCTGCTTCGATCGCCGACGCCAGTCGAATGAGCGTCGCTTCCTCGAAATGCCGGCCGACCAGCATCAGACCGATCGGCAGGCCGTCTTTGCGACCGCAGGGAATCGTGAATGCGGGATGGCCCGAAACGTCGAACGAGCAAGTGTTGGCCTGCATGTCGAGAGCCGTAGATATCACGACGCCCAACGGCGCGTCGGCCGCCGGAATGAGCGTCGCGGTGAAGGGGATCGTCGGCATCGCCAGCACGTCGACCTGCTCGAGCGCTTCGTCATAGGCGCGCCGCAGCAGGACGCGGAGGTTTTGCGCCTTCGAATGATAGCGCGCGTGATAGTTGCGATGCATGTACTCTCCCAGCAGGAGCACCATCTTCACGGTCGGCGAAACGTCGTTCAACCTCGTGCCCATGCCTCGCGCGAAAGCTTCCTGCAGCGAAAGGGGATAATAGGCCGCGATATTGTTGCCGACGCCATACCCTTTCAACATCATCTCGGCGGCGCCCTCGAGGATGACGCCGGTCCAGACGTGCGGCCCGTCGAGGTGCCAGGGAACGGAAATCTCGGAGACTTCGGCGCCGAGTCTCGCGATCCCGGCGACCGCCTCGCGCACGCGGCCATCGACTGCCGGATCGCTTTCGGGATGACCGAAACCTTCGCGCATCAAGCCGACGCGCAATCCCTTCATCGGCTTGCCGAGCGCCGCCATGTAGTCGCCGGGACGGGCCGCGATCGTCCGGGGGTCCCAGCCGTCATGGCCGGCGATCACCGAGAGAAGCCGTGCGACGTCTTCGACGGTCGCGCCCATCGGACCGCAATGATCGAGCGAATAGCTGATCGGCATCGAACCGGTAGTCGGGACGAGCCCCCAAGTCGGCTTCAGACCGTAGATGCCGCACCAACTGGAGGGGGTGCGAATGGACCCGCCCTGGTCGCCGCCCAGCGCCATCGGCGTCTCGCCCGCCGCCACGATCGCGGCGCTGCCGCCCGATGAACCGCCCGCGCTGTGCGCAGGGTTGTGCGGGTTGCGGATCGGGCCTGTCGCCGCGGTATGGCTGGCGCCGGAAAAGCAGAGATCCTCGCAAGCGGCCTTGCCTGCAATGGTCCCGCCGGCGTCGAGAATACGCGTGACGACGGTCGCGTCGATTTCCGGCGTATAACCTTCGAGAAGCGCCGATCCGTTCATCATCGGCACGCCGGCGACGCAGATGTTGTCTTTGATCGCGACTTTCTTGCCTTTCAGCAAGCCCTCGCCGCCCGCGCAAATATCGGTCTTCCAGTACCAGGCGCCGTAGGCGTTCTCGGAGGCCGAAGGCCGATGGCCCGGAGATCGCGGAATGACCGGCGCCAAGCTGGGCGAAACCAGCTGCTCGAGGCGATCGAACGACGACAGAGGCCCCTTGAAAGCCTGCTGAAACGCCGATAGTTCGTCGCCGGTCAGCACCAGCCCGAAATGAGACCCGAGATCCCGGATCTGTTCCACTGTCGGCAGGCGCACGACCATCGTTCAGGCCCCGTTACCGTCGCAAAAAAAGCAAAAAGCCATCCGCGACCTCAAACGGCCGAAAATGGCTTCGATGCCTTGATATCGATGACTTCGCCGGACCACATCGCGGAAACATAATTATGCAACTGCGCCTGCGAGGACATCATTGTCCTTGCGAACGCTATTTCACGAGGCGATCACCTGCAACTATCTCACCGTATCGCTGCGGTAACCGACTTGTCAATGCGGCGTCTGGGCAATTTTTTGGGCATCGGCGCACAGCCAGCGGGCACAAAGGGGAAGACAGGGAAGACCGGTTCGGTTATCCCTTGCGCGCCGGATGATCTGTGTTTCTGAGGCGCATGTTCTCGATGAACAAACCTTCCGTTCCCATCGGCCTGGTATTTTCCCGTTCCGGACCTTACGCCATGATGGCGGGAGAAATGCTGAATGGCGCCGTTATGGCTGTCGAGGAAGTCAATCAGAGCGAAGAGTTCGATTTCACTTTTACGCCGCACCTGCGAGATCCCGGCGGCGTCGTCTTCGCCTATCATTCGGCTTGCGAGGAGCTCATTCGCGAAGAAGGCGTCGACCATATCGTCGGCTGTTACACCTCCGCCTCGCGCAAGCAAGTTCTTCCGATCGTCGAGCGCACCGATCGTCTGCTCTGGCACCCCGCTCGATACGAGGGCTTCGAAAGCAGCGACAACGTGATCTACGTCGGCGCCGCGCCGAATCACAATGTCATTCCGTTGGTGCGATACATGCTCGGCCATATCGCCCGCGACGTGTTCTGCGTCGGGTCCAACTATGTATGGACCTGGGAGACCAATCGCGTCATGCGGGAGATCGTCACGGGCGCCGGCGGCCATATCATCGCGGAACGTCTGCTCGACTTGGGCGAGACCACGGTCGGGCACATGGTCCAGGAGATCGTGAAACGCAAGCCGCCGGTCGTGTTCAACACGCTAGTGGGAGAATCCAGCTACCGTTTCATTCGCGCGCTTCATGCGGCGACGGCGAGCGCGGGAGCAGCGATACCAATGTTGAGCTGCAGCCTGTGCGAGCCGGAACTCAGATTGATCGGATCGGCGGCTTCCGCCGGATGCATAGTCTCCTCAGCGTATTTCGAGAGCCTCGCACGGCCGGAAAACCTCTCGTTCGTCGAAAGATGGAAGCGGCGCTTCGGCGCCGATAGCGACATTTCCGTCGACGGGATGTCGACGTTCGTCTGTGTGGTGCTGCTGGCTCGCGCGATTCGGCGAGCGGGCGCGACCGACGTTGGCGCGGTCCGGCGCGCGGCCGCCAACTATCGTTACGAGTCGCCGCAGGGGCCAATTTGGGTCGACCCCGACAACAACCACTGCTTTCTGACGCCTCGTTTGGCACGTTCCATGCCTAACTTCCAATTCGAGATTTTCTGGGAGGCGGACGCGCCTGAACGTCCCGATCCTTACTTGGCGAATCTCGACCTCGCTGCGATTGGAGCCAAGCTGGAAGGGGGCACGGGAGCCATGGCGAAAGCGCCTAGGCGCCTCCGCGTCGTGAAATGATGAAATTGTCACCCTTCTCGGTCCGCGGTCGCCGCGCCCTGGCAGTGATGCGGGACGAACGCGAATTGTCGGTCCTCCGCCGGCAGTTCGGTCGGCTGGGCATGACCATCGCCGAATGCGATCCCGATGAAACCAGGGCGCCGACGGAGGCGTTCGACGTGATCATCGTCGACGCCGACATTCTGCCCGCCAATACGGACTTGAGCGGGGTAAGGAGGTCCGGAATACCCGCGATCGCCCTGGTCGGCACCGAAACGCCGAGCCGCCTGAAGGGCCTGCTCGAGCTCGAGCCAGCCTGCTTTCTCGTCAAGCCGTTGCGGTCGGCCGGCCTTTATTCGGCGCTCGTGCTGGCGTTCGACGTCGCACAGAAACGAATCGAGGCCTCGAAACGGATAAAACGTCTGGAGGACCGCGTTCGCTCGCGCCGCGTCGTACTGGCGGCCCTGCTACAGGTCATGCGTCGCCACGATCTTTCCGAACCCGACGCCTTTGCATGGATTCGACGCACAGCGATGGAACATCGAACCACGATCGAGCAGCTGAGCGCCCAGATCGTAGGGATGGCGGACTTCTCGGGATCGACGACGCGCACGGCCTGATAGAGGTGCTGGGCTGAGGGTCGGACATCGCCATTGCGGCACGAGCCCTTTGACCGCTAATGTCGGCCTCTAGCCACGCTTACGGGGAGCGCCGAGGATGATCCGCACCGTCGAAACCAAGCCCTATTCCGACCAGAAGCCGGGCACGTCGGGGCTTCGCAAGAAGGTGCCGGAATTCCAGCAGCCGAACTACGTCGAGAATTTTGTCCAGTCGACATTCAACGCGGTCGAGGGTTTCGCAGGCAAGACTTTGGTTCTGGGCGGCGACGGACGCTATTACAATCGCGAGGCGATCCAGAAGGTGATCCGGATCGCCGCCGCCAACGGCTTCGGCCGCATCGTCGTCGGCAAGGGCAGCCTGTTGTCGACGCCGGCGGTCTCCGCGCTGATCCGGGGAATCGGCGCCTTTGGCGGCTTCATCCTGTCGGCGAGCCATAATCCCGGCGGACCCCAGGGCGACTTCGGCATCAAATACAACATCGGCAACGGCGGCCCGGCGCCGGAGAAGGTCACCGACGCGATCTTCGCGCACACCAAGACCATCACGGCCTACAAGACGGAGGACACGCCGGACGTCGATCTCGACGTCAACGGCGAAACCCATGTCGGCGGCGCCGTGGTCGCGATCGTCGATCCGGTCGAGAACTGGGCCGCGCTGATGCGGACGCTGTTCGACTTCGATGCGATCCGGGCGCTGTTCGCCTCCGGCTTTCGCATGCGCTTCGACGGCATGCACGCGATCACCGGCCCCTACGCACACGCGATCCTCGAGGGCGAGTTGAAATCCGGCGCGGGCACGGTCGTCAACGGAACGCCGCTCCCGGATTTCGGCGGCCACCATCCCGACCCCAACCTCACCTACGCCAAGGATCTCTACGACCTCCTGATGTCGCCTCAGGCGCCCGACTTCGGCGCGGCCTCGGACGGCGACGGCGACCGCAACCTGATCATCGGCCGCGGGCAGTTCATCACCCCCTCGGATTCGCTGGCGATGCTGGCGGCCAACGCGCACCTCGCGCCCGGTTACGCCAAGGGCCTTGCCGGCGTCGCGCGCTCGATGCCGACCAGCGCCGCCTCGGATCGCGTCGCCGCCAAGCTCGGCATCGCCCATTTCGAGACGCCGACGGGGTGGAAGTTCTTCGGCAACCTGCTCGACGCGGGGCTGGCGACGCTCTGCGGCGAGGAGAGTTTCGGCACCGGCTCCAACCATATCCGCGAGAAGGACGGCCTGTGGGCGGTGCTGCTGTGGCTCAACATTCTGGCCAAGCGCCGCATCTCGGTCGCCGATCTCGCGCGCGAGCACTGGCGGACCTACGGCCGCAACTACTACACCCGCCACGACTTCGACGAGATCGATCACGCCGCCGCCGACGGCCTGATGAACGCGCTCAGGGCGAAGTTCGCGACCCTGCCGGGCCAGAAGTTCGGCGCGCTGACCGTCGAGGCCGCGGACGACTTCGCCTACCACGATCCCGTCGACGGCTCGGACACCGAGGCGCAAGGCATCCGCGTGATGTTCCACGGCGGCTCGCGCATCGTCTACCGGCTCTCCGGCACCGGCACGGTCGGGGCGACCCTGCGCGTCTACATCGAGCGCTACGAGCCGCCGGAAGGCGATCTCGGCGAAGACGCGCAGAAGATGCTCGCCGACCTCATCGCGCTGTCGCGCTCGCTGGCGGAGATCGAGGCGCGGACCGGACGGAAGGCGCCGAGCGTGGTGACCTGAGGTCCTGCTTCCCACGCGGCAGCGGACGGTGCGGCGAAATGATGGCGGACCCCCAAGCTTTTGTGCAAGCTTTTCCAAAACTCGCGTGTTTTCGTCCAAGGATTTCCAAACAAATCTTTGGCGGTTTTGTGCGATTTCAATGGGTTACAAGGGTTCAAAACCCAAAGAGCCCACTTCCAAACTTTTTCGCCGCGCCGGCCTCCTTTTGGACGCATTTCCGCCGCCGCTGGGCCGCTTTCCACCGACGCGCGCCGCGAGGGGTCGAACGCGTTCGGCCGAGGACCGAGAGTGTTTTCGTCGCCAGTGGCGGAGGGCGGGTTCATTGTGCAGCATCGATACGGATTGAGAGGAGTTTCAACCTAGCATGAATTTTGATTATGGGAAGGAAAATACCCGTCGAGATGAATCGACGCCTTTCGGATGACGGCGACACTGGCCGTGGTCGCGACGTTGAAAGGGGAGTTGAGCCCGCGCGCGCGAAATTGTAGCCGCGCTCGCTGAGCGCGGCAGTCGTAGAGCGCGTCATTCTCCCAGCGTTCATCAAGCGGAACCCACGCGGTCGACGACAGTCGACGACCGCGTCCACAACAGCGCCGGGAAACTGCCCCACAACCCCGTCAAGTCGCATGGAAGCCCTTTCGCCGTCCGTTTCCCGGCAGCCCGTGCGCGGCTCGGGGAATCCCGAGCCGCATCTTGCGTGCTTGTGACCACGGCGGAATCGACGCCGATCAAGGCTCTCGCGTCGAAGTATCAGTGACCCTCTCAAAACGATCGAACTCGAGAAAGGACCGCGGCGCCAGCGGATCGATGCCGAAGGTTTCGGGAACGAGTTTTGGGCAGTGGGGAAATCGTGATTTTGCCCGACCGCGGACGTCCGCAACGGTTCTTGTCGCCGTCGTTGAACCCTCGACTCGCCGTTCAGGCCCGCTTCACCGCCATTTCCCTCCATGGCGGAGATCGAGCCGCGCACGCAACGGAAGGCGCCGAACGTGGCGCGAGGGGTTCCTGCAATTGCAAGGGCGGGGATAGTGGCGATTGGCCACGAAAAGGGTGCGAGGAATTTGCCCCTAAATTCTGCACGTGGTTGCGAAGACGCCCAGGTAGTTGACGAAAAGCCCGAACGACGGGCGAATTGTACGCGTGGGCGTCGATCTCATCCGCCGCAACGCGGTGGCTTGTCGAAATTGCGAATGACCAAGGAATCGTGAGCGAGCCAGTGACCGCGCCTAGAAACTCGCTCGGAGATTTGCCCCTATATTCTGCACCGTCTAACCTATTGAAATTTCAGGCTCAAACTTTGGGTTCAAATTCATGAATTTTGATTGCGCGACTTCAGCCCGAAATTCGGGGACTTTTGAGAGAGGTCGCGTTCCTGCGGGCCGGGACGTCGTGAAGCCGTGCGCCAGCGAAAGGAATGTGCGATTTAAGGTAATGTGGTTTAGGCACGAGCGCAGCGCGGCGGGGCCTCTTTCTGCCCGCGAGATCGAATTGAGTCTTTCGAAATGGGCATCACGTTCGCGCCGCGTCGCGGAGCTATACTCATGTGCGATTTCGGCCCCGATCCGTCCGAACCGTCAACATATCCGGTCAATGCTCCGCCCTTGTCGATGTCGCCGGAAATCCGGAAACTTCGGCGTGTTGTCGTCGTGTCTACGAATGCCTTGAATCATCCGCATGGCCGGGGGCCCGGGCTTTGTTCGGTTGTTCCGTTCAGCGCCACCCGTCCCGGCAAGGTCGGGCCTTGGGACATTTTCATTCCTGCTGGCTCTTACCGCAGTTTGACTGTGGACGTGTGGGCGAAGTGTGCCTCCACAGCGCAGGTTTCCCACGCGCGCTTAGATCGCGTCTTGGCAGGCCGCACCTATGTTCAGGAAAATATGACCGCGCCTGACTTGGCCCTAATCGACGGAGGGATAAGGGCCGCATTAAACTTGTAAAACTCACTATCGCACTTGAGCAAAGACTATTGCATTTTTGCAGCAAAGCGCCCATATTGGGCCTGTCCCCAAAAGGGCTTTGGGAGCTTGCAGAGGACGCTTAAGGCCTAGCGTATCCCGCCTTTCTTCGGGCGAGGAAACCGAGCAAGCTTCAAGATCACCCCGGCACAGGGTCCACCTGTGACGGGGTTTCTTTTTGTCGCTGTATTGGTGCAGAATTCAAGATATTTGCAACAGCGCTTTTCGCCCGAAAATCTGGGACTTTTGAGAGACTGAGGGCGACGGAGTATGGACGCGAAAAAAACCCGCGAGGCCGCGCCGCGCGGGTTCCGGTTCCTACTCACTCGGATTTTGCCCGGTGCCACACTCGCAAGGGTTTGCCACCTACGGAATATATCTCTCCGTCCGCATTGAAGTCGAATGCCGCTTTCTCCCCGGATTGTAGATGAACAGAGTTGCCCTCTTGCTTCACCGTGAACTCACGCATGCCCTCCCACGGTATAGCGCGGGACAGAGAGATATTATCCGGGGTTTGAGTGAAAATCTCGTTAGTCTCATATTTATAAGCAAAAGAGTCGAGAGTTAGCGAGTATACACCATACCGCGTGCTATAAGTTTTTTTCGCTTCTTGCGTAGCGTCTATCAAAACGGTCATGATATTGCCGTTTAGAACGACAAAACGACCTTCAACCAAGGGTGGTCGGAAAGTTTGCCCGTCAATATTCCATTCGTCAAGAATGTAGACTCCCTCGATAGTTGCTTTCAGGTCTGTAATTGACGCGGCACTGCAAGTTACCATTGAGTTACAGGCGAACAGAAACCAAATAATAGTGGCGACAAACGTCTTCATGTAACCCTCCTTGCGTACGGCGTGAACGACAACGATGAATTGCCAGGCAAAAATCGACGCTGTCAGATGGACGAAGCGCGGCGAACTACCATCCCGCTTCTCGCCGGCAGATGCAACATGGTACAGAAGTCAAAAATTCCGCGCATGCAGCATCTCTCTCAAAATGGAAGGAATTTGAGAGGACGGCGGGGCTGCGGGCGGAGCGCCGCCAAGCGCTCGACTCTCAAAACTCATTCTTGATTCCTACCTCTCAAAAGGTCGCGGAACCGCGAGTTTTTGAGTGATGCAGAAATCAAGAATTTTGACGAAGGCGCTTACCTTCAAAAATTTGCGACTTTTGAGGGAGATGGAAAGCGCGCTGGCGCGGACGCGCGACTCCACGTCAAATCGCGCAGTGGCCTAATGTTTTCTACACTCGGATTTTGCCCGGCAGATCGCGCACAACCGAGCTTATGCGACCGCCGTTTTAGCGCACATTCTGCCGAGGGTGCCTAGAGC
>JBAQGU010001085.1:0-2443 GCA_049287975.1 Roseiarcus sp. | reverse complement strand
CAACCCAGGGGCTGCGTCATGCGGCCCCTGGGTTGCTTCGCTGCGCTCGCAATGACGATGTGATCCTGTCTGACTGGAAAGCGCTCTAGTCTAGAAGCGCGTCCGAATCTACCGCACGCCCCTGATGAAGAACGTCACGGCTCCCGCTCCCAGCGTGACAAGCGCCGCAAACAGGAACAAGGCGTCGTAGCCGAGCGACTTTATCAGCACGCCGCCGACCGCGGGGGCGACAAATTGTGCCGCGGCGCCGGCCATGACGAGCAGGGCGAGGTCGCGGCCCGCCGAGTCCCGATTCGGTAGCACGCGCGACATCAGCGTCAGGTCGATCGCGGAATAGAGCCCCATCGCGGCGCCCCCGAGGACGCCGAACACCACCATGCCGAACCAGGTTGGGCTCAGAATGGGAACGACCATCGCCGCCGCCATCAAGACCGCATAGGCCTGCGCGAAGACCTTCCGCCGGTCGGTTCGATTGGCGAGCGCAGAACCGAGGACGATCGCGGCCACCGTCGCGACCGTCCTCAACGAATTGAACTCGCCCGCCGCGACCTGTGCGTTCCCGGAAGGGAGATTGGCGACGCCGATTCGATCTTGCAGGATGTAAAAGAGAAAATTGGCGATCGAAAACTGCGCTATGAACATCAGCAGACGGAAGCCGTAGGCGAGAGAGAAGTCCCGCGAAGAGAAACTCCGCAGCAGCCCCCGTGAAATCCGAAAGCGGCGTCCCGGCAGCTTTGCGTCCGTCGTTCGCCGCGCGCGCGGCCACGGCTCCTCGCGCGCGAACAGCACGAACGCCGCGGTCGTGGCGACAAGCAGGACGGCCAGCGCCGAATACCCCTCTCGGGAGGGCGCCGTCGCCGCGATGCCGACGCCGACTACGGCCCCGAGCGGCCCCGCGACCGCGAAAACCGAGGAGGCCAGGCTGCGCCGGTTGTCGGGGACGCGATCGGGCGTCACCGCCAGCATCGCGCCCTGGAAGCAATTCAGCGAGAACCACAGGGCGCCACAACATACGGCGACGCCCAGGAAGCGGCTCTGCAAGCCCAGCCCGATCAACAGAAACGCCGAAAGGACCGCCATGCCGACCAGCCAGGGCGTGCGCCGGCCCCATCGGCCCCGCGTCGCATCGGACCCGGCGCCGCCCAATGTCAGGCCCAGCACGCCGGTCACAGCGCAGATCGTCGTGACCAGCGCCATATTGCCGATCTTTCCCTGCGGATCGATCGCCTCCACCTGCACGGGCACCAGGATTTGCTGAAGGCCCTGAAAGCTAGCGTATAAACCCATCGCCGTTGGCAGCAACAGCGACAGCAGCCGCGCCATTGGGGCGGGTCTGGACGGCACAATCGCAAGGGATCGGATCTGCGGAGCGGCGGATGTCGAAAAAGTCACGAAGGCGCTTTACTCGGTTTGTGAGCTTCGGCTGCGGCCGGGGCCACGTCAGAGCTGGTTCGGCGATACCTCCTTTTAGGCGCCAAAGAGTTACTCGGGGTTTATTTCTCCGGCGACTCACGCGTATGTGAAGCCGCCGGCGAGTATTCCGCGGGAGCGGGGCGGCCAGGTCCCGTTTCGTTTGTCGTTGAAAGCGCTCGTGTTTCCGGGATGGCGGAGCTGCCGAGCGTTATGGGACCCGCGCAAGACGCATTGGAGCCTCGCCAATTCTGCATTGCTGCGTGGGTGGGTCGGTCTGGTTAGGCGATTTTGCGCTCGTGGGCAAACGCGATGGGCCGCGCGGACTGATTTAGCGGCCGGACCGAGCGCGCGGTAGGTCGGTCCGGTCAGGTGATTTTGCGATCGTAGGCCAACGGGACAAGCGGGGTGATTTACCGCAACCGCCTCATGCGAGCGCCTCCAAGGGTACCTTCAACGCTCGTCCGATCCTCGCCATGACGTCGAGCGACCCGCCTCGCTTGCCGCTCTCGAGGTCGGCGATGTGCGGTTGCGTCGTTTCGGCGAGACCCGCCAGGGCCGCTTGGGTGACGCCGCGACGTCGACGCCAAAACGCCAGCGGCGTCGGCGCTTTCATCAGGTCGCGCATCTCGCTTGTCGTCAGTGCCTCGACACGTCCCGAGCGATAGTCCGCCATGGCGCTCGCATGGCCGGCGACGTCGAGCAGCTCCTCGAGTTGCGCGCGGGGCAGAATCGCCAGTTCCTCGCCGCCGGGCGTCGTGACATAGCGAATGGAGTCATTCATGGTCGCCTCGTCAGTCGTATATGGAACGCGCGGCCCCATAGCCGTGACCACGAATTCCGTGTCGGTCTCTTCAAAAATTACGCGGAAGCCGCCTATCCGCAACCGCCGAGCGCGAGACCCCTGTAAATATCCCCCGGCAAAGCCGGGGGCTTTAAGGTTTTAGCCGCTCAAAGCGGCTGTGCCGTCGCTGACGCGACTGTTGGGATTGTGGCCGCTCAAGGGAGCGGCGAAGGGAGACGCTAACGCGGC
>JBAQGU010001084.1:0-14527 GCA_049287975.1 Roseiarcus sp. | reverse complement strand
GGGTCTGACTTCGAAGTCGAAAAGGGGTCAGACGCCAAGCCGCATCACAACGACAACGGCCGCGTGCCACCCAGATTCACGCCATGGTGGGTCAGCGCGCGTTCGTGATCACATCCTGCTGCATCTGTTTCGCGACAGTCCCGAGGGCTTTGATGTATGCGGCGACAAAAGGTGTCGGCAGGTAGTCTCCTTTCGTCAGGATCCCAAATTTCCGTCCGGCGTCGGGCAGCGGCACCGGCAGCGTCGAAAGCCAACCCCAGCGCACCTCTTGCTCCACGTGAAAATAGGAAAGGATCGCGACCCTGTCGCTCTTGCAGAGCAACGACCGTCCGACGATGATCGAGTCGACTTCAATAAACCGCTCGGGACAATCGAATCCGTGACTTTGCAGGACCTTATTGAAAAACTTGGTCAGCGGCGCCGCCGAGGACGGCAATATCCAGTCATATCGCAGGCAATCCTCCAGAGTGACGGCGTCTCGTCGCGCCAGCGGATGCTCCGGCCGCGCCACGATGGACACCTTGTCGTAAAAGAGAAACTCGGAGTTGGTTCCCTCCGGCAATGGGTCGCGAAGCGTCCCTATCAGGATATCCAGCTCGCCATGCATGAGCATCGCAAAGAGAGTCTGGAAAAGACCGTCAACGACGCGGACTTTGATGTCGGGATATTCCGCGGTGAGAGCTCCGATGGCGTCCGGGACAAGGCGGGTGTGGGTCGGTGGCAAGCAACCCAAGACAACCTGTCCCTTCCGGTTGCCCAAATTCAGGCTGATCTCCTCGCGAGCCTGGTCGAGTTCCCTAAACATACACTTGAAGCGAACGATAAGCTTCTCGCCGATCGGCTTTTCGCGGAATTCGAAACTTCGCCGCTCGAACAACGTCTGCTTGAGGCGCAGCTCGAGTCTCGACAGCGACCGGCTGATCGAGGGCTGCTTGACGCCTAGGGAAAGCGCGGCCTGCGACGCCGTTGCGTGATTGTAAACCGCAATAAATGCGCGATATTCGTGATCGCTGGCACGCATCATGTCGCCGAACACAGCCTCCGCGCGGGTCTCACCGAAATCACTCGCGGCGTTCCTGAGCTGCTCACGCGCCCGCTTCGCGCGGAAAAGCAGGATCTCGCCTTCGGGCGTGGGCTCCACGCCGTGGCCACGCCTCGTGAACAGCGCACACTGGAGCTCTATCTCGAGTGATCGGATCGACCGGGAGGCCGCCGATTGGGAGATGCCGATCGCACTGGAGGCGTCGCTGAACGAGCCTCGCTCCGCGAGCATGATCGCAAGCCAGACCTTCCTCAGCCGCAAACCTTCGACGTGTTCGCCATCGCTCTCAACCCGCGCGTCGGGACAGTCATTATCAGTATTCAGCATTGGGCTAATTCCTCCTGTCAATTGGCGTCGAACAGAGCTCTCGCCCGCGCTCTGGCCACGACGATTTCCCTGCTGGGCCGGCTTGGTCAGACGGCCCTGCGGGCAATCCGACGATGGGATCATCGCTCAGGGCGGCGATGGTTTCCAGTGTCATGTCGCGCGCGCGCCGCGGGGATTCCGGGGCGGGTCAGGAACAGCTACAAGGTGGCCGAAGGGTGGGGGACGCGACGACGTCATTCGTGTCCCCGAACGACGCTCTCCGTCTCCGACGCGACAATCCGACCCGCTAACAAGAGCTTCCCGCCGCGAGGGATCGTCCCGGAAGGCTAGTTCCGAGATGGAATCCCAAGCTGTATAGCTATTCCGCATGCTGGGGCTTCATTACTCATTTCCCGTCGGACTGGGACTATGCGAGACCTTCACCAAGCGATTGTCGACCCGCGAGGGAGGAGTTTCACACAATGAACGCCTCGACGTATGAAGCTTTGTCCCTGATCTCGCAGCGGTCGTCGACGCGACATGGGGGCGTTGACGGTTCCCCGCGCCTCGCTCCGAGGACTGGGCATGGCCGCGTTGCATGCCGTTCCGTCGACGCGGGCGCCGGGTCGCGCCCGTCGCGGGCTAGTCGGGGCGCGAACCCGGATCCACGCAATCCCTCAGACCGGAACGCCGAACCGGTTGTGGTCTGGTCTCTATGAGATCGCATGCGGTGCGTCAGGTCGCGATCATGGAGCCAAACGGAACGCCGCTGTGTGAATGGTTCGAGATTCGTTGACAAGGAGGCTACGGATGATTGACTTGGGCAAAGACTGGAATGAGCTGCCATCGCGTGTCGAAGCCACTAAAATGCGTGCGGCGCGGGAAATGGACCGTCCGCCCAGCCCTGATACTCAGCCGCCCTGGAAGATTCCCGAGCTCGTCCTTTGTGGCGCCGCTGTTTCCGGCCGGATTGCGGTCGAGGGTCAAGATACGCGGAATTTCGCGCTGGACTTCGACAGTTTCAAGCGCGAGGCGATCGCATCGGTGAAAGCTGGGGCCGCCATGGTCCATATCGATACCGGCGGGATCGCCGCGATCATGCAATCGGGATTGTCGGTCCCGCAAATCTTCGACAAGGTCACCGGCGAAATCAACGCGGAGATCGGGCGAGACTGGGTTGCCGACGGCAACATTCTGCGCGGTCGCAGCTTCGCCGAGAATCTCTATCCGGTGACCTCGGGGCTGCTCGAGACGACGCTGATGGCGCCGCGCTTTCCGGTGGACTGGATGCAGGCGACCGCTCAGGTTTGCATGGATAACGAGGTTCCGCTGTTCCTGGTCATCCACTCCGCGGCGGAGGTCGATCTCGCGTATCGCTACATCGTTTCGCAAGGCCTCGTGAAGAAGCCTTACTGCTTTGACGTGCTGATCGGCTATCCGTTCGACGACGCCACGGACTGGATGGCGACCTATCTCGCCAATCCGAAGGCGATGGTCGATGAACTGATGCTGATTGTCGACCGGATCAAAGAGATCGACGAGGACAGCATCATCATGGTCAACGCCTCCGGGCGGGCCGGCCATTATCTGGTGACCCAGGCGATGCTCCTGGGTCTGCACGTCCGCACCGGCACCGAGGATATGGCCTTTCGTTTCCCGCATCGAAACGATCTGATCGAAAGCAACACCGAATGCGTCCTGCGGGTCAAGCAGACGGCCGAGGCGCTCGGCCGACGGCTGGCGACGCCCGAGGAGTACAGGCGGATGGTTGGCGCGAAACGGCGAGGCGCCAAGGCCGCCGCTTAGCGATGGGCCCGCCGCCGCGCGCTTTCGCGCGCGGGGGCGGAAGATGAAATGGAGCGATCTCCTAACGCGCCGCCGCGGGATGATCATGCTTCTAGGTTAGTCAATTCCGAGCAA
The DNA here is from genome assembly GCA_049287975.1 of Roseiarcus sp. Lineage (GTDB taxonomy): Bacteria > Pseudomonadota > Alphaproteobacteria > Rhizobiales > Beijerinckiaceae > Roseiarcus. The sequence goes on along the minus strand of JBAQGU010001084.1, from coordinate 11,259 downwards.
TGCGTCTGCATCGAAGCAATGCCCGTGCTCGAGGAAAAGGGAGGAATCCATGACTACGAATATGCGCCGCGGCAAGATTCCGAATGCGCCAAACGGCGTTGGACCCTATCTCGACGAAATCTATACTCTGAAGGGGTTCTTCGGTGATTGGGCGATGGTCTTCCGCTCGCAGAACGTCGGCCACCCCGTGGAATGGTCGAACCCCGATCTCATGAACCTCGGCGCGGACACCAATTTGCTCGAGCCGACGGACCGCAAGGATGCCGCCGGTACGCCGATGCCGCTCCTGACGGGCGATGGGCTCGAGATTTCCTTGTCGCGCCGATCCAAAGTGGCGCCGTTTCTCGAGAAGAACTCAGACCGTCACCAGATCAGATTCTATCATCGCGGCGAATTCGAGCTGCAGACTGAACTCGGGCCGTTGGACATAAAGCCTGGCGATTTCGTCGTCATTCCGGTCGGCATGATGTTTCGTGAGGTTCCCAAGACCGATGACAATGCGATCCTGATCTTCGAAACGCGGGCGCCGATCAGGCCGGCCGAGGAGCTGTGGGACAGCGTCGGGTTCACCCTTGCCGCGACGGACTTCACCTTGATGGAGGTTCCGACCCCCAAGCCCGGCGGCAAGGAGGAGATCGAGGTCAAGACGGAAGTGCGCGTGAAGCTGCGCGACCGTTACGAAAAACTGGTGTTCGATTTCGACCCCTGCAAGGACGTCGTGGGTTGGATGGGCGACCCGGTCATCTTCAGGCTCAACGTCTGGGACATTCCGGGCATGGGAACCTCCCACGGCTTCCTGCCGCCACCCAGCGGCGCCGTGCTCATCGGCGATGACCGGTCGTTCTACTTCACCGTCCAGATGCCCCGGCCTTTCCCGAACGTGCCGGCGCCGGACGGCAGCTACGGCGCGCCCGCCCACCGCAATGACTATGACGAACTCTGGTTCAACCACCGCTCGTCCAACGCGGAGCAGACGGAGGGACATCTATGGCGCCTGCCGCCCACCGTGGTGCATCCCGGACTGAGGCGCCCGCCAGAATACCCGGAGAATCCGGTCAAGCGGATTCGGGAATGCAAGGTGAACTTCGACACCAGGGTGCGTCTTTCCTGGACGAAGGAAGCGACCAAGGCATTCCTCGCGGATCCGCATGCGGCGGTCTACACTAGCCTCTACGGCGCTCACATCGGTATCCTTCCCGATCAGGCGCTGAAGCACGTGAAGAAGTGACTCATGTCTCCGACGCGCGACCGCACGCTTGTCGCGCGTCGCCCAACGCCATGCGCTCTAGTCGGATCAGCCGGATCGTGCCGAAGGCCGGATACCGATCGGCCCGCAATCAAATCTGCACGTCCGAAGTAAAACACACATGCGTTCCGCCAGGTTTCTGCAAATCACACTGAACACCATGGAGTTATCAAATGGCCAACTTGCGGCTCTCTGTGGCAGTAGGAAACTATGACCGCTGCCGAGCGTTGTTCGACGGCGAAGTTCAGATGGATGGGGTAACTCCGGTCTTCATGAAATTGTCGCCGGAGGAAATATTTTTCCGCGCCTTTCGCAACGCGGAGTTCGACATTTGTGAGCTTTCCCTTTCGAGCTCGACCGTAAAGACCTCGGAAAATGATCTTCCGTATGTCTGCGTCCCCGTGTTTCTCTCTCGGATGTTCCGGCATTCGGCGGTCTACGTACGCAAGGACCGTATCAAACGCCCGCAGGATCTGAAGAACAGAAGGGTCGGGCTTCCCGAATATCAGCTGACGGCAAATGTCTGGGTAAGGGCGTTTCTGCACGACGACTTCGGCGTGGCGCCCGAGGATATCACTTGGGTGAGAGGCGGAATTTCAGAGCCCGACCGCATCGAAAAGATCGCGCTCGATCTTCCCAGCAACATTCGCCTGGAGGATGCCCCGCCGGGAAAAACCATTTCCGCGCTTCTTGCCGAGGGTGAGATCGACGGATTCATCGCGCCCAGAGCGCCGGACATCCCTTTGGAGGATTACAGGAACATCGGATGGCTGTTCGATGATCCGCAGGAAGCAGCCACGGAATATTATCGCAAAACAAAGATCTTTCCGATCATGCATATTCTTGGCGTGCGCCGTGAACTGGCGGAACGTCACCGCTGGTTGCCGAGCGCGGTCCTCAAGGCATTCTCCGAATCCAAGGAACTCGCGATCGAGCGGCTCGGGGAAATGTCGGCGTGCAAGATCACGATGCCATTCGTCGATGAAAGGCTGCAGAAGGACAGGACGCTGATGGGTCAGGACTTCTGGCCCTACGGCATCAAGAAAAACGAGCACGTGCTCAACTCGTTCTTCTCGGCGCACCATGCGCAGGGTCTTTCCAAGCGCGTCGTCGCGATCAACGAGATGTTTGAAGACGGCGTGCAGGAGTCGTTTCGAATATAGCCGTTCCTCGATTGCCTCCGCGGCGATCGGGAACAGGATGATTCGGTTTCGACCATCGTCCCAAATTGAGGCCGCCACACGCGGACAGCCTGCATGCGCAAGATCACGATTGTCTTCCACTCCGGCTACGGCCACACCAGGCGCGTTGCCGAGCATGTTGAAAAGGGCGTCGCCTCGCGCGATGCGACAGTCGAGAGCATCGCGATCGACTCCGAGGGCAACCTTCCCGAAGCGGCGTGGCGAACGCTCCAGGACTCCGACGGCATCATCTTCGGCACGCCGACGTATATGGGCGGTCCGTCATGGCAGTTCAAAAAATTTGCCGATGCTTCGAGCAAGCAATGGTTCGCGCTGGCTTGGAAGGGCAAGGTCGCCGCGGGGTTCACCAATTCGGCATCGACAAACGGCGACAAGGAATCGACGCTGCGCTATCTAGTGACGCTCGCATCCCAGCATGGGATGCTCTGGAGCGGTTCCGGCTTGAGACCGGCCAACCCAAAAGCCTCGACGCGCGAGGACATCAACTATCTCGGCGGCTTTGTCGGCCTGGTCGCGGTTTCCCCTTCCGATGCCTCGGTCGACGAAATGAACTCTGGCGATCTGAAAACGGCAGAAGCCTTCGGCGCGAATTTCGCAGAGGTGCTGAAGCGCGTGAGCACCACGATCACGAGATGAAATCGGTCAGACCCGGGCGCAATCCCGCGCGAGACCCACGCAACGCGACGATGCCTCTGCAAACGAAAGCGGCCGCCCAACGATGGCCACGAGAACGCGTGGACCTCGAATGGCCCGCGAATCCACGAGTCGCATCTCCGCGGCGCGGGCGACGTGTAACCCGTTCGGTCAGTCCAACACCGGATCGCCGCTGGACATCTTGGCTAGGTTTTTTTCGATGTGGTGCATGACTTTCCAGAACATTCGCATTTCCTCCCGAGTGATCCCCTCGAGTGAGGCAGACATCATGTCGATGATCTCGGGCAACAGTTCATCGATGATGCTTTTGCCGTTTTCCGTGAGGCCGACATAGAACTTCCGCCGATCTTTCGGATCGCGAGTTCTCTTCAGCAGGCCGCGCTTCTCCATGTTGTCCAAGGCGGGGACGGCGGTCGTCGAGGCGATCCCGACGCGTTTGCTCAATTCCAGCTGATTCATTTCGCCACGTTCGGCCAGCACGCGCAGGTAGTACCAATGCGCGAGCGTGACCTGCTTCCGGTCGAGAATTTTCTGGGCTTCGACGTTGTAGAGCCTGTGCACCGTGCGAGCCATCCAAGCCACGGTTCTTCCGCGATCATCGAACGTCTTGGACCCCGCTTCCACGCGGGAGGCGGCGGGCGGCGCGGCGGTGTGGAAAGCTGCATCGACCACGTTGGAGACGGACTTTGGCATTTGCTCTTTCCTTTGACAATCCGGGCCGACTCGAGGGGCGGCGAAGCGGCGCGAAATCGGTCAGCGGACAGAATCTCGCTGGCGGCATGAAATATGTCTTGACATTCATACGAACTTGGATCATTCGATCTAGAATGATATGGACTCGGATTATCCCAGATCTAGAGTCCGATTGCAAGACCGACGAAGACGCTAGGCCGAGCCGCCAGTTCCGAGATGTTCGGGTGGCTTCGCCAACGCCTTCTTCTCGTCGCCGAGGAAGAAAGATCGAAGCATGATTGAGATTCAGACCTTCATCAACGAGCAGCGGTTCTCTCGGTTCCAGTGGCTCATTTTTGCGATGTGCTTCGCGATCGTCCTGTTCGATGGCTTCGATACGGCCGCGATCGGGTTCATCGCACCTTCGCTGATGACGGAATGGCATATCGACAAGCCAGCGCTTGCGCCGGTTCTGAGCGCCGCGCTGCTCGGACTGGCGTTCGGCGCGGTGCTCGCGGGTCCGGTCTCGGATCGTCTCGGAAGGCGTGTGCCGCTGATCGCGTCGGTCCTGATTTTCGGCCTCGCCTGTCTCGGATCTGCCTACGCAACGAATCTTACGCAATTCACAGCGCTGCGGTTTGTCCCCGGCATCGGACTTGGCGCGGCGTTGCCGAACGCGGTGACGATGATGAGCGAGTTCTCCCAGGACCGCTGGCGCGCCACGGTCACCAACCTGATGTCCTGCGGCTTTCCGCTCGGCGCGTCGTTCGGCGGCTTCCTCGCGGCTTGGTTGATCCCTCATTTCGGCTGGCGCGGCGTGCTGGTCGTCGGCGGCGGCGCGCCGCTGCTGCTCTCGATTGTGCTTCTCGCGACGTTCCCCGAGTCGGTGCGCTATATGGTGGCGAGACGGCATCCGGTCGAAAGGATACGCGCGACCCTCGCCCGCATCGCCGCCAGCGCCGCCGACGCCAAGTCGTTCATCATGACCGAGGAGGCGCCTGCGGTCTCCGGGAAGGGCGGCATCCAGGTCGTGCTGTCGCGCGAATACATCGTCGGCTCCCTGATGCTCTGGCTCGCCTTCTTCATGGGCTTGGTGATCATCTACGGGTCGATCAACTGGCTCACGATTCTTCTCAAGGACGCGGGCCTGCCTCCTCAGCGCGCGACGCTGGTCTCGGCGCTGTTTCCGCTCGGCGGCGTCGGCGCGGTGCTCTGCGGCATGCTGATGGACCGGTTCAATCCGACTCGCGTCATCGCGGTCTGCTATGCATTGACCGCGGTCAGCGTCTACTGCGTCGGGCAGGCGGTCGGCAACCTTGGGCTGCTGGTGCTGATCGTGTTCGTCGCGGGCGTGCTGGTGAACACCGCGCAATCGTCGATGCCCGCCCTGGCGGCCGGCTTCTATCCGACGCAGGGACGCAGCACCGGCGTCGGCTGGATGTTCGGCATCGGTCGCTTGGGCGGCATCGCCGGATCGTTTCTGGTTGCCGAGCTGACGCGGGAGCAGTTCACGTTCGGCGGCATCTTTGCGGTGGTGGCGATCGCGGGCGGCGTTGCGTGTGTCGCGCTGCTCGTGAAGGCAACCGTTCGCCCGCTGCCCGAGGTCGGCGACGTCGGTATCCCCGAGCCGGTTGCGCACTAGCGTCGCGGTTGCGTTTTGACTCGATCTGAACCCGTCGGGTCGCTGGCTGACGGGCGTGTCTCCGGAGCAAACAAGCCGCGCTGTAGTACCTGGATACGGCGTCGGCGGAGTCGTTCGCGGTCCTTTGCGAGGCGACGGTTCCTTCCCAACCACGAGGGGAGTCACTCGGCCAAACATTGTGCGAGAGCACGGCGGACCCCTGTGTCGGGGTCGGATCGTTTGATGATCTCGATGACCGCGGACGAAGGGGACCAACTCTCCACACCGCAACGGTGAGGCGACTTTCAGCTGTCCACTAAGCCGAGCGCGGGAGGGGATCAAGTTTGCCGATCCTCGTGGTGGGCGGCAAAGCCATATTCTTCGGCGTGCAATCAAACTGAATTGAGCGCCGATGCGCTGCCGGATCTGAGTTCCAGCGGCTGAACGTTTCGACGATAGATGAGCATGGACCCAAAGACTCTTTGGTCGATGCCGTCGCCGGCGTCGCGGCCCCAGGTCGTCGACGACGGCGCCGCCGTCCTGACGGCGACCTCCCGTAAATTCCGAACTGGTCAAGCCGACGCGCTAGGCGCGCAAGACCGTGGTCTACATCCGGCGGTCGACCCCCAACCAGAATTGTGACCAATTAGCAAGACCGGTGATCGCGGTACGTGGTTCGGCGGCGCGCCCGCGAGCTTGGACGCAAAAGGCTGGAAGACGTGATCGACGCCGATCTCGGCTCGAGCAGCGCGTCGGTGCGCAAATGAGATGGGTTCAACGAGCTGGTCGGATCGGGTAAGACTCGGCGAGGTGAGGTTCACCCCGTCGATCGATGTGACCCGCCTCTCGCGGAATGGGTCCGATTGGGTATCCTTGGTTTCGGCCGCCGCGCTCCGTCGGCGGAATATAGCTATTTTGCATGTCGGCGGACTATTAGTCATTTTCAATTGATGCGGAACTGTGCCAGATTTTTTCTCGGGCGGATGACTGTACCGCTTGGCTAGGATCTCTAAAATATTCGCGCTCCACGCCAACGGCGTGCATTGCCTTGCACGGGTCACGCATGGTCGCCATCGGCTGACGGCCGCAGGCGACAACAGGATAGAGGGCTCGGCATATGCGTATTGGCGTTTTCGAGAGCTCGCCGGAATCCAAGGGTCGACCACGCGGCGCTGGCGCTTTCACGCCGTCGGCGGACGGTTGAACCGGAGGGAGGAAGGATCGCTTGATCATTCGCGGACTTGTCGAGGGATGGTTGACCGGATCCGAGACCGGCGCGCCAGGCGAAGCGCCTGAGACCGGGCGACTGATGACGGCGGGTCAAAATCGCGTACCGGTACAAACATACGTCGCGACGCGGGCAAAGGAACTACGCCCGCGCGCCTGTCTCGGGACCGACATCAGGCTCGAGAATTAACGACCTGGCGCAGGAACCGGGCAAGCAACCGGCTAGCACCTCAAATTCAAGGGAGGACTATCGAATATGACTGAAACAAGTAGAGTTGCATCCGGAAAGACCGTCGCGGCGGCGCTTGGCCTAGATGCGCCGAGGCGCGCTTCGTCGATGAGTTGGAACTCCACGCTGCGGCGCCTCGGGACGCTCGGGCTGATCGCTTCAGCGGCGCTGTTCGCGGTGACCGCGCGGGCGGGCGATGTCTCACCCCCCGGCGAGAATGCCGATATCGGGCCGATGTGCGGCACAAAGCCCATGATCGTCGGGCGTTCCGACGGCTTCGGCGGCAACACCTGGCGCAAGACCGCGCTCGAGGAACTCAAGGACGAGCTGAGCCACTGCCCGAACGTAAAGCGTTTCATCTACAGCAACGCTAACGGTGATCCCCAGAAAGCGAGTTCCGACATCAACAGCATGGTCGCGCAGGGCGTCAACGTCCTGATCGTCGATCCCGATTTTGGTCCAACGCAAATTCCCTCGATGCGGTCCGCGATGAAGGCCGGCGCGACCGTCGTCGCCTATCCGATCGACCTTCCGGGCACGGTCGGGCGTGACTATTCGGCCAACATCACCTTCAATACGGTGGCGATCGGCAAGGCCTGGGCCGACTGGCTCGACAAGACGATCAAGAAAGGGACGGTGATCTTCCTGGGCGGGACCGCCGGCGTCACCTCGTCGCAGAACTTCTTCAACGGGTTCAGGGGCGGTCTGAAGAACCACCCCGACCTCGAACTGCTGAGCGACCAGTATGTGGTGACTAACTGGAACCCCGTCGACGCCAAGAAGGCGGCTGTCGGCCTGATCGCAAAATATGGGAAGATCGATGGGATCGCGACGGACTTCGGCGTCAGCGCTCTCGCCGTGATCAAGGCGTTCGAGGAAGCCAACCTGCCCCTGCCGGCGATCGCCACGATCGCGAGCGACAACGAGCTGAATTGCCTCTACCTGTCTTACAAGAAAGCCGGAAAGCCATTCCGTTACTTCACGCTCGACGGAACGACTTCGATGATCCGCGTCGCCTTGCGCCGTGCGGTGTCCGACTTCCAGGGAACGCCGAACAACGAGCCGTTCGCCACGATACCGTTCACCTATGCGGACAGCGAGCGTGGCCTCGATCCGAAGTGCGACCCGAGCGCGCCCCTCGACGCGGATCTGTCGTCGTCGCTTTCGCCCGAAAAACTCAAAGCGGCGTTTGAGTAGCCACCCGAGAGACGTCTCGTGACCGATCAGAAGACACTCCTACAGATCGACAGCGTGACCAAGGTCTTCCCTGGCGTGCGCGCGCTCGACAAAGTCACGTTCTCGGTTCTCGCCGGCGAGGTCCATGGCCTCATCGGCGAGAACGGCGCCGGCAAGTCGACGCTCATGGCCGTCGCGGCCGGCGCGCTCGTACCGGAGGAAGGCCGCATCGTCATCGACGGCGTCGAGGCGATGGGCGACACCGAAAGAGCACGCTTCTTGGGGCTCGCCATAGTCCGCCAAGAACCGGCCTTGATGCCGGATCTGACTGTGGCCGAGAATCTGTATCTCGGCGTGCCCGAGGCGGAAAGACCGTCCTTGATGGACCTTTCCGCCTGGGTACGGCAGCTTCTGGAGCAGTGGAGCGACGACGTTGCGATCGATCCGGGCGCCCGCGTCCTCAGTCTGAACCCGGAACAGCGGTTCATCGTCGAAATCGTGAAGGCGGTGGCGGCGAAGCCCAAGGTTCTCGTGCTGGACGAGCCGACCGAGCACCTTCTGGCCGAAGACGTGGAACGTCTGTTCGAGCGCATTCGCAACATCACGGCATCGGGCTGCGCCGTGGTCTATATCTCGCACCGAATTCGCGAAGTGCGGAAGATCGCAAATCGGTTGACCGTGCTGCGCGACGGGCAGGGCCAAGGCACCTACGACGCCGCCGGCCTGAGCGAGCAGCAGATTGTCGAGCTCATCGTCGGACGCGCGGTGGACTCGGAGTTTCCACCGAAGTCCGCCGACACGGCAAGCGACATCGTCTTCAAGGTCGACTCCCTGAACGGGACGCGATTCGCGAACATATCGCTCGAGTTGAGGAAGGGCGAGATCGTCGGGCTCGCGGGCATCGATGGCAATGGTCAGCGCGAGTTCATGCGCGCGCTGGCCGGGCTGGTCAATAGCCGCGGTCGGGCGACGTTGAACGGGCGACCGCTGTCGCTGAGAAATTCCAGGATCTGTGCGCGCGCTGGGATCGTCTTTCTGCCCGGGGACCGGCATTCGGAAGGGATTTTCGCCGGTCTCTCTGTGCGCGAAAACTTCTCGATTCGCAGTCTTGGCCGGGACTCGATCAATGGCCTGGTCAACCCGCGATCCGAGACGCGAAGAAGTCAGCTCGCGGTCCGGGAATATGCGGTCAAGACCCCGTCGATCGAGACGGACGTCGCCTCGCTGTCAGGTGGAAACCAGCAGAAGCTGGCAATGGCGAGCGTACTGGCGAACCAGCCAAAAGTGATCCTCGTCGATGAACCGACGCAAGGCGTCGATGTCGGCGCGCGGGCCGAGATCTACAAGGTGCTGCGAGAGGCGGCGCGCGAGGGAACCGCGATCATAGTCGTTTCTTCCGACGCGGCGGAGGTCGCGGGCCTATCGGACCGGGTCATGATCTTCTCGCGCGGGCATATCGTGAAGGAACTGCGCGCCGACGCCGTCACCGAAAACAATATCACCACCGCTATCCTGACAGCGACCACCCAGAGGGAACGCGGCTCCGACAGCGTCGGGAGAATCTGGAAATGGGCGGCCGGAGACTGGGCGCCGATTCTGATCCTCGCGATCATTGTCTGCGTTCTCGGGCTCTATGCCTCCCACGTCAACGAGTTCTACCTTTCGGCTCGCAATCTGAGCGGGGTCCTGGCTCAAGTCGCGATACTTGCGATCGTCGCCTACGGGCAGCAGGCGCTGATGCTCGTCGGCGGGATCGATCTGTCCGTCGGCCCGCTGATGGGACTGGTCGTTGTCATACTGTCATTCTACCTGACGGACGGCGCCCCCATCGCCGACGAAGCCATCGGGTGGACCATCGCGGTGCTCACCGCCTTCGCCGTGGGCATGTTGAACTGGATTCTCGTAGATCCGCTGCGCCTCCACCCGATGGTCGCCACGCTCGCCACATACATGGGACTGAAAGCAATCGCCCTATTGCTGCGGCCGGTGCCCGGGGGGCTCATATCCGAATCGATCATGGACCGCATCTCCATGTTGGTGGGGTTCATTCCCTTGGCCGTGGTCGTTGCGATTGTCGTCGCCGTCACGCTGGAGTTCGTTCTCTACAAGACCAATTTTGGAGTTTCTCTTCGCGGGGTCGGCTCGAGACGCGAGGCGGCGAGGATGGCCGGGGTCAGGCCGCGCCGAATGCTGTTCATCGGCTATGTGAGCTGCTCGCTGCTCGCCGCCGCCGCCGCGATACCTCTGATGGCGCAGGTTGGCACCGGAGACGCCAACACCGGCGGAAACTATACGCTGGCGAGCATCGCGGCGGCCGTCATCGGCGGTGCGAGCCTGTTCGGCGGGCGTGGCTCCTTTGTCGGTTGTTTGCTCGGCGCTTTGCTTCTGACGCAGATCAACATAGTGACCACATTCCTCGATCTCGACGACTCGTGGCAGTCTTTCTTGCTGGGAGCCATGATTCTCGCTTCGGTGACGCTGTATTCCACAAGCCGGCAGATGGTGGTGGCGAAATGACCGCGAGGATCAAGGTTTCCCCGAACCTGGATGCGATCGGCAAAGTTGGTTTGTCGTGGCTGTCTCGCCTATTTTCCAATGTCGGGGAGTTCTCGTGGATCTGGATCGCGACCCTCGCGTTATTCGCCCTGAGCACGGTCATTGCTCCGGGAACCGTGACGAGCGGTTCGCTTCTGGCCATGGTCCCCTTCGCCGGCATCCTCGCGATGGTCGCCACGGGCCAGACGGTGGTGATTCAGCAACGCGGGTTGGATCTGTCGTCGGCCGGAACACTCGGACTGGGAGGCATACTGTTTGGACTGGTCGGCGCCGAGACGGGGTCACTGCCGGCCGCGGTGGCCGCGGCGATCGTCAGCGGCGCTGCGGTCGGCGCGATAAACGGTCTGCTTGTCGCGCGCGTCGGCATCACGCCGCTGGTCGCGACGCTGTCGGTGAACGCGCTCGTCATCGGCGGAATTCGTTGGTTGACTGGATACGTTCCTATATCGGTGCCGGCGGCGATGCAGGGGATCTCGCGCGACCATTTTCTCGGACTACCGATCACTGTGATATTCGCATTGGTCTTCGTTGCCGCGACCGCGGTGGTCATCCACGCGACAGTCATCGGGCGCCGGTTCATTGCGGTTGGCTCGAGCCCGAGAGCGGCCGAGGCCGCCGGCGTGCCGGTGCTGTTCTACCAGGTCGGTTCCTATGTCGCCGCCGGGGTATGTTTCGC
>JBAQGU010001083.1:0-7024 GCA_049287975.1 Roseiarcus sp. | reverse complement strand
GCGCTGACCAGGAGTTCTCCTGTCGAGCTTGTTTCCGAACCGCTCTACAATCCCACTGGCGGTTACGCCAGCTATGTCGTTCCCGCCGCCTTCATCTTGATCTTGCAGCAGACGCTGTTCATGGGCGCGGCCACGTTAGGAGGCGTTGCGTTCGAGAGCGGCGGGCGGATGGCGAGGCGAACTCGAGGCGGCGTCCGCGCGCTGATCGGCCAGGCGCTCGCGCATCTATGTCTCGCCGCGCCCGGATTGGCGCTCTACCTGATCATCCTGGCACGAGTCTATGGCTTCTCGACGCTGGGAAGCCCGCTCGACCTTCTCCTGATGGCGATACCGTTCGCGTTGTCCCTCAGCTTTCTGGCGCAATTCGTCGCGTCCGGCTTCAAGCGTCGGGAAAGCGCGGTGCTGGCGTTCATCGCCACGAGCCTGCCGCTGTTTTTCATGGTCGGCGTCTCGTGGCCGGTCGAGGCGATGCCGCACGCGTTGCGCGTAGCGAGCCGGATATTTCCGAGCACGTCGGCCATCGATGGACTGGTGCGCATCAATCAGATGGGCGCGACCTTGCATGACGTCTCCCGCGACTGGATGAACTTGTGGATATTGACCGGCGTATACGCTGCGCTAGCGATTCTCGCGACGAAGCTGTCCGGCCGACGGGAGGCGAGCCTTGAGCGCTAGGAAAGGTCCGCGTCGGTTCCTGATTCTGCTCGCAGTCGCAATTGCGGCCGGCGCTGGGCTTTTCGTCTATCAATCACGGCCGAGCGCGGCCCCGGAAGCGCCTCTCATCGGAGCGGTTCGCGAAACCGAGATTCACATCGCCCCCGACATAACCGGGCGGCTTCTGTCCGTGTTGGTTTCCGCCGGCCAGCAGGTCCACAAAGGCGACCTGCTGGCCGTGCTGAGCAGTCCCGAATTGACCGCCTCCGTCTACGAGGCCGGGGCGGCCGCGGGCCAGGCGCGCGCCAATCGCGACAACGTCTTCGCCGGGGTCCGCAAGGAAGAGATCGACATAGCCTCCGATAATGTCCGCACGGCCGAAGCGAACCTCGTTCTCGCTCGGCAACAGTACGACCGCGCGGCCGCGCTGGCTTCCAAGAGCTTCATGAGCAAGCAGCAATTGGACGAAACCACGGCGTCCCTGCACACGACCGAGGCCGCCCTCGAACTGGCGCGAGCGATCGACGCCCGCAACAAGGCCGGTCCTACGAAGGAGGAGCGCGAATCGGCCGATGCGAATGTGCTCCTCGCGGAGGCCGCGAGGGCGGATATCGAAGCGCAATTGGACAAAACCAAGCTTCTGGCGCCAGTGGACGGAGTGATCGGTCTGTTGGTCCCTCAGCCGGGCGAGATCATCGCGCCCGGACAATCCGTGATGACCATGACCACCGGCGCCGAAAGATGGTTCACGTTCACGGTTCGAGAGGACCGTCTCCACGGGGTCACGATTGGTTCGAAAGCAAAGATAGTGACGGCGGCCGGCAAGGCTCTCGAGGGGCGCGTCACGGAACTGCGCCCTCTCGGAGAATTCGCGACCTGGCGCGCGGCCCGTGCGGTCGGCGACCACGATCTGAACAGTTTTCTCCTGCGCGTCGATCCCCTGGCGCCAACCCCGGAGCTGGAGCCGGGGATGACGGTGTGGCTCGAGCGAGCCGACTAGTCGCGTGAGTTGTTTGACTCAGAAACGTCAGTGTCATGCCCGCGAAAGCGGGCATCCAGACTTGGCCGCACGTGCAGGGGCTCTGGATCTTCCCTGACACGGGAATGACGCAACCTCCGCGCCGTGGCGTTTGTCTCCGCAGCCGTTGAAATGATGCCCTCGGCTCGGGTACTCCGCCGTGCCAGCGTGGTATCACGCGGACCGCGAAGCCATGTTTCGATAGCGCCCAAACCGGCCGAGGCGGACGAGGGATCGTTTTGAGCCAATTGGCGGGCGTCAATCTGACGGCGGCGCGCGGCGATGAACTCCTTTCGGGTCGCCACAGATGGGAATGGCGGCCTCCGCAGACCCAGCAGATACGAGGGGCCATGCTGACTTTCCACAAGACGCCGGAACTCGGCGAGATCGTCGTCGCGTTGGAGGCGCCTTCGCTGCCGCCAGATGTTTCATGGGTCGACGCGCTTGCGCCTAACCCCGAGGAAATCGGCTTCCTCCGTCGCGTTCTCGGCGTCGAACCGCCTACGCTCGCTCAGATGCTCGAAATCGAATCTTCGAGCCGCCTCTATCGTTCGCATGGCGCGCTGTTCGCGACGCTCCCGATCGCGCGGCGCGGATCGTCGGGCGCCAGCACGACGAGTCCGCTCGGCTTCGTCCTCACGCCCTCGGCCTTATTGAGCGTGCACTACGAACCGGTGACGGCATGCGCGCCGGAAAAAGTTACGGCGACTTCCGGCGAACGCGGCCTCGCCGGCCCTTTCGGCGCGTTCGTCGCGATCGTCGAAACGATCGTCGATCATATCGCAGACGAGTTGGAGGACGTGACCGCGGCGTTGGAAAAGCAATCGCAAATGATCTTCGAGCCGGCCGCCGGTCGCCGACGCCAGAATCAGAGCGAGACCTTGCGGGGCGCCATCGTCAGGCTCGGACAGGCGCGCACATTCACGTCGCATATCGGCGAAACCCTCCTCAGTCTGAGGCGGATGACGCCGTTCATCGCCGGCGAAGCGGCGGAGCGTTTGCCGGCCGAGGCGCGCGCGCGTTTCGATCGGATCGACCGCGATGTCGGCTCGCTGACTGCGCACGAGAGCCGATTGTCCGAGCGGATTCAGTTTCTGCTCGACGCCAGCCTCGGGCTCATCGGGGTCGCACAGAACGAGGTGTTCAAGATCCTGACCATGGTCTCGGTCGTCGGAATTCCGCCGACACTGATCGCGAGCATGTACGGGATGAACTTCAAGAACATTCCCGAATACGATTGGTCATGGGGCTATCCATACGGCCTGACGGTGATCTTCCTCAGCGGCCTACTGCCGCTGTTGTGGTTCAAATGGCGTCGATGGTGGTGAAATGCGGACGCCGGACCAAGCGCCCCAGCTCGAGATAGTGAAGAAAGTGCGAGAGTTGAGCGCACTGTCACCGTAATCCCAAGGCAAAGTCCGACTCTACGATGCTCACCGCTGGCAAAAAGCGCGAATAATTCAATTGATACTATAAATTGTATCGCGCGAAAGATCGAAAGTCATCCTTCGTTGGCAATTTCGTGGGAACGAGCGCGCTTGTTACATGGCAATCGGAATTTCTCGCGGCCGGCCTTCGGAGCTGACATTGGGTATCACGAGTTCTCGCGCGAGAATTTCCTCATCGTAATTGCAACTCGTCCAGCAACGCTTCGACCGAGAAAACCGGGGGCGAGCAGAGATTCTTGGTGCAGACGTACGCCGCGGCCCGAGGCTGATCGGGATATTCGATGTCGGAACCGGGCAACGGTCCCTCGCGCGGATCGAGCCATTCTGTCTGCTTGTAGAGCGGCGGAACGGCCAAGATCGCTTTGAACAGCGCCCGAGCCGAGGCATCGTCCTTCGGGCCAACCACCGTCAGATGCAGCGGCGGGTTTCTCATTTCGTCGTCGGCGAGAAGCAGTCCCGGGCTGAACGTGTATTGCCTGATCGCTTCGTTCGAGCCGGCGCTGCGCAAAGCGGCAATGGCGGCCGTCTTGTATCGATCTTCATGCGAATAATTCGACAAAACGTTGAAGAATCGCGCGGCGGCGATATTCTCGTTCATCGGCTTGTAGGGCTTCAACGCGTCGCTCGTCCGCGGGTCCGCCGTGAAGTAGCCGAGGTCCTCCTTGTCGGAGAAATGCTCGAGGATGAACTGGCCGCTGTTTTTGGCTTCGGTGAGCCAGGCTCGGTCTCCGGTGGCGCCGTAGAGATCGAGCATCGCCCTACCCATCGCCAACGTGTCGGAGAGAAACGGTCCGCCGGGATCGCGCTCGCCATGAGCGAAGCCGCCGACCTGCGGCAGAGCGCGATGAACGATCAGCCATTGCGCGGCGCGCAGAGCTCTGTTCAAGAGAGTCTCGTCGCCGGTTGCCGAATAGAGAACGAGCAGAGACGAAATCATCGCTCCGTTCTCGTTCGCGTAGACGTGTTTATCGATATTCGGTAGGCCCAGCTTCCGCCGCTCCGGATCATTCAGAGCATAATAGTCCCGACCGGTGACAGCGTGTGACAGATCAGCGTCTTGGCTGGTGTAGAACGCACCGGCGGGACTGGTCATGAAAGCATTGATATACTTCAGAACTTGGTTGGCGGCGTCCAGGTATTCGGCATCCCCGGATATTTCATACGCGTATCCGTAGCTTCGAATATTCGTCGACTGTGCTGAAAGTATCTTCTCGAAATGTGGAGCTTTCCAATCTGGGTTTTCCGAATACTGATAAACGCCGCCCCAAATCGGATCGAAAAGATTGCGAGCGGCTTGCAGCGCCGCCCCGGCCGCGACAGTGAACACGCGATTGCTCTCGAGCACTTTGCCGAGCGCGAACTCCATCACATCGGGATCCAGGAATTTTTTTTCGTTTCCCCAGCCTCCATTGTCGCGGTCGTAGAGGTAGACGACGCTCGCCAGGACAGCGTCGCGCTGCGCGCTCGTCAGACCCCTCTCCTTCGAGGACGGGAAATTAGTCGTGGGATTGGGGTTGGGCGTCGGACTTTCGAAAGATTCCTTCAGCACGACTCGCATGGTTTCCGGCTCGACATAGCCGCGTCGCTTGACGATTTCGACTGCGTTCGCGTCGAAAATGATGGTCGCAGGCCAGCCATAACTGATGTAGCGACGAGAGAGGTCGGGAAAGGCATCCTCGTCGACGCGCACCGCGACGTAATGCTGGTTGATCGTCGAGACGACCGTCTCGTCGTGGTAAGTGACGTCGTCCATGACATGACACCAATGGCACCAGACGGCACCAAGGTTCAACAGGACCAATTTGTGTTCTGTGGCCGCCGTCGCAAAGACATCGGCGGACCAATTTCGCCAATGAATCTGGTCCGCTTCGGTCGCTAGACCGCCGCTGAGAGACATGAGCGCGAAAAATGCGGTCAGAACGACGCGTACGAACATGCACCCTCTCAAAACCCGGCCCAAGAAAATCGAACGCCGGCTCTCGCGGACCATCAGGAGCCATCCGGCAGGATTCTAGCGCGCCGTCCCTCGCGAATCGTCGAATCCGACGTGGGAGAGGCCTGGTGAATCGCTTCGGTTCTCCGCACGCCTGGCATTACGACGTCGTCGCGAATGGAATTGTTACAGACATGACAGCGCGGAGTAGGGCGGGGCGGCCCGGTTCACGAAAGCCCGACCCCATAGGGGACGCCCAAACCCCGACAGATTACACGGCCCTTCAGACCGGGCGCGCAAAGCCTCGCCTATCGAGGCCCCTCACCTCCGATGCTCGTACAACAACCGCGCCCGGATCGTCCCTTCCAGCCCGCGTATCTCCGCCAGCACGCGCTGGCTGTCCGCCGCCGAGGCGTCGGCGTCCAACACGACATAGCCGACATCCGCGTACGTCTCGTAATACTGGGCGGCGATGTTGACAGCATGGCGGGCGAGCACTTCGTTCAACCTTCCGAGCATGCCGGGAAGGTTGCGCTGGACCTGAATGAAGCGCGTCCCGAGCGGGCGAATCGGCAACTGAACTTGCGGGAAATTGACTGCGCCGACCGTGGAGCCGACGTCGCTGTAGTCGATCAGTTTTCGCGCGACTTCGGCGCCGATCCGTTCCTGGGCCTCCTCGGTCGAGCCTCCGACATGCGGGGT
Source organism: Roseiarcus sp. (assembly GCA_049287975.1). GTDB lineage: Bacteria > Pseudomonadota > Alphaproteobacteria > Rhizobiales > Beijerinckiaceae > Roseiarcus. The sequence goes on along the minus strand of JBAQGU010001083.1, from coordinate 1,269 downwards.
CAGAATGACGTTGTCCAAGCCCTGCAGCGGCGATTGGAAGCGGTCCGCGTTGGAGCCGGGTTCGACCGGAAACACGTCGATCGCCGCGCCGCGAAGCCGGCCTTCGCGAAGGGCGACGGCGAGCGCGTCGAGGTCCACCACCGTGCCGCGGCTGTTGTTGATGAGGTAGGCGCCCGGCTTCATCGCCGCGATCTCAGCCGCGCCGATCATGCGATGCGTGGCCGGCGTCTCCGGCACGTGCAGCGTGACGACGTCGCTCTCAGCCAAGAGTTCGGCCAAGCTCTCCGTCGGCTGGGTATTGCCGTGGCGGAGCTTGTCGGTGTGGTCGTGGTATATGACCCGCATCCCCATCGCCTCGGCCAGATAGGAAAGTTGCGATCCGATGTTGCCGTAGCCCACGATTCCGAGCGTCTTGCCTCTGACCTCGTGACTGTCGGTCGCCGACTTCTCCCATCGCCCGGCATGCGCCCCGGCCGTTTTGGGAATGATCCGGCGCAGCAGCATGACGATCTCGCCAATCACCAGCTCCGCCACGCTGCGGGTGTTGGAGAATGGCGCATTGAAGACGGGAACCCCCATGCGGCGCGCGGCGTCGATGTCGACCTGGTTGGTTCCGACGTTGAAGCAACCGATCGCAATCAGCCGGTCGGCCGCCTCGATGACCCCCGCATCGATCTGCGTGCGGGAGCGTATCCCCAGCAGATGAACGCCTTTCACGGCCTCCCGCAGCGCGTCGCCGTCGAGCGCTTTCGGCAGGCGCTCCACGCTGGAATAGCCGGCGGCCCGCATCATCAGGGCGGCGCTCTCGTTCACGCCCTCGAGAAGCAGGATCCGGATCTTGTCCTTGGGAAGCGAGAGTTGGGTCTGAGACGTCGAAGGGTTTTGCACGGCCGGTCCGTATTCAACGATAAGAAGAGTCGGGAGTATCCGCTTTCGACGATCCTGTCGACGCGGCCCTAAGCGCCGACCGCGGCTGATCATGAGCACGCGCAACCTCGTCGGCGCCGGCGTCCGGCGTCTCTTCGCCCAGAGCGTCGCCTTCGCTTATGCCGGAGCGAGACTGCCCCATAACGAAGATGATCCGCCGGACTTAGGCGACACCCAGAAACAAGTGAGCCAATTCCCTGTCCGTCATTGCAAGCGAAGCGAAGCAATCCAGGGGCCGCAGTGCGACCGTCTGGGTTGCTGGCGCCGCGCATGTTGTGGCCCCTGGATTGCTTCGTCGCAAGGGCTCCTCGCAATGACGGATGGGTCGCCGCTGACCCGATC
>JBAQGU010001082.1:0-3572 GCA_049287975.1 Roseiarcus sp. | reverse complement strand
GGGCGGCGTCGCTCGGCTGGCTCGGCGCCGCCTTCGCCCTGCTTTTCGCGATCGGCCTGCTGGGCCTCGCGGGACGCGAAGTCGCAGCGATGATGCGGCAGAGCCGGATCGCGGAACTGCACGCGGCGCTCGCGCGGGCCCGCACGACGGACGATCGCGAACTCGCCCGCCCGCTCGTAGGCCGGCTGATCGCGCTCTACGAGAAGCGGCCGGAGACGGCGCGCGCAAGGGCCGAAACTCTGGAAGCCACGCGCGCGATCATCGACGGCCGCGACCTCGTCGACGTCGCCGAACGCGCGCTGCTCCGGCCGCTCGACGCCAAGGCGCAAGCGGAAATCGCAGCCGCGGCCAAGCGCGTATCCGTAGTCACCGCGATCAGCCCGCGCGCGGTCTTCGATCTGATCTTCGTCGTCGCGCAAGTCATTCGCCTGGTGCGCCGCATCGCGGAGATCTATGGCGGGCGCCCCGGCCTGTTCGGCTTTTTCAGGCTCGCGCGCTCGATCGCGACGCACCTGGCGATCACCGGCGGCATGGCGGTCGGCGACTCGCTGCTGCAGCAGATCGTCGGCCATGGGATCGCCTCGAAAATCTCGGCGCGGATGGGCGAAGGCGTATTGAACGGCCTGCTGACGGCTCGCGTTGGGCTCTCCGCGCTCGCGGTCTGCCGTCCCGCGCCGTTCTCGGTCGAGAAGCCGCCGGGCCTCTCCGACGTCGCGCCGTTCCTGTTTGGCGGCGGCAAGGACGCCTGAGGGCTGGCCGCGCCCGTCTTCGGCGCTCTCCGGCGCCGCCTTCTCCCGCGCGGGAGAACGGATTCGCGTTCCCCCGATTGCCCGGATAGAATGGCTATTCCCTGAGATGGTGGCGGAGGGGTCGGCAGAGGAAGAGTTGATGCGCTTTTTCACGGCGTCCCATCGCAATGAAGAAATCCTTGCGGAGGTGATCTCGCTGGAACCCGATTTCGCTTCCGAGACGGCGATGCTTCGAGAGCTGCTGGAAGCCGCGGCCGCGGGCGGCGGCCCGCAACTGCCCGAAACATTGACCGAATTGCGCAGGGAAACGACGCGCCGGCGCTGGCGAAACGCGACCGCCGATCAAAACAAACGGGCATTGCGACAGGTTGCGATCATGCGACGCGCCAGCGCGAGGAAATCGCTGGTTCGGATGCTCCAGCAAATACTCGCCGATGATTTCAGCGGCGCCTCGTTCGCCGGCGGCTTCGACGCCTCGGGTATGACTTTTGCTGCGGACCTCGTCTTTTCGCGTTGTTCGATCGAGGGGGCGTTGAGGCTGGACGACGCGCGGTTGTTGGCGTCCTCAGATTTTTCGGGAGCCGTTGTCGGTCAGGACCTGACGGCCGAACGAACGCAGTTCGCCGGGCCGGCCACATTTTCCGGCCTCGATGTCGGGCGGGCCGCGAGACTCGGCTTTTCGGAATTTCTTGATGACCTGAGCTTTGACGGCGCAACGATCACGAGGGAACTCTGGTTGCGCAATTCAAAAGTCGCGGGAACGCTGTCGGCGCAAAATGCGACATTGAAGCGCGACGCCGGGCTGGGCAATTGCGCATATGGCGGCCCGGTGACTCTGGACGGAAGCCGCTTCCTCGACACGGTCAGCTTCGAAGGGGCGACGTTCGAGCGAATGCTGAGTCTCGATCGATGCACGTTCGCAGGCAGGGTGAGGCTCGAGGACGCGAAGCTCGCGGGAGGAATTTCGGTCCGCGGAACGCATTTCGAGGGCGAGGTGATTCCCCCCATCCATGAAATAGTCCCCACCCCATCGCCGCAACACGAACTCATCGACCGGCTTCGCGGAAGGGACTTCCACTAGAATTGCGGCGACCGAGCCTGTGCGTAAGGCGACGCCCAAAAACTACCGAATCAGAACCGCCGCCCGTCATGCCGTCCCCGGCTCGGTTCCGCGGACGCGCATGGCGGTCGCGAGCATGATGCGTGTTTTTCGAGCATGCCCGGTTCCCGACTTTCGGCTCCTGGTCGGCTCGCCGCGCGGATTGATTCAAACAGTCTCATGACGGCCAGAATTCCCTGGTCGCAGGGATAAATGCAGGGAATTTCTTCGATTCAGCCGTTTTTTTGAAAATCCATCTCGAAAATCTCTGCGTATTCGGTTATTTTACCTATGAATTCCCTACGCAAAGGGCGCAGGGAATTTTTTTGCCCGCGCAGGGAATTCATTCGCGCGAGGAGGGAATGCAGGGATTCGGCGCAAACCGATCCGCCGGCCTCGACCGCATCCGATGGCGCAAAAATGCCTCACCATACTGGATTAAGAAAATAATCAACCGTTGCATTCGGCGGCCACGGTTGCCATAACTTCCGCGCATGTACGAGACATCAACGCCAATTTCCCCGAGCCTCGGTCGCGTGGTTCCACGGATCAGGGAAGCAGAACGATTCCACATTCCTACCTTGGATGGCTGGCGGGCGATCGCTGTAAGTCTCGTCATTGCCGTGCACAGCAACTCGATGCTCATGAACAATGGTTCCGCCCCCGCCCGATCTCTCGCTTTATTCCTCACTCACAGCGGTTATGGCGTCGATATATTCTTCGCACTGAGCGGTTATCTGATTTGCACTTTACTTTTGTACGAAAAGCGGGAAACTGGAACGATTAGCTTGTCTCGATTCTATGTGAGACGGGCTTTTCGCATTCTTCCGCCGATTCTTTTGTACGTGTTCGTGATTACCGTTCTGTCGCTACTTGGCATACTGCCTCGGCTCTATAGTGGAGAACTGTCAGCCGCGGTCCTGTTTTATCGCAATTACTATTCCGGCAGCTGGTACACAGACCATTTCTGGTCCCTCTCTATCGAGGAGCACTTCTATGCGGTGGCTCCTGTTTTACTGCTTCTGTTCAACTCTCGACAGGCAATGCGGATTTCTTTCGGGTTAATTGCTGTTTGCGTTGGTGTCCGCGTTTTAGAATATTCACTCGATCTATTTCCCGGAACGCTTATACAATTTCGAACGGAGAACCGGTGTGACGGTTTAGTGTGGGGTGCGGTTCTTGCGCTGGCATTACAAAATTCCACGGCGCGCGCTTGGCTGCAGCGCCGGATCAATGTCTGGACATTCTTCGCAACGATTACCGCCACAATTATTCTCCTGGTCTACTTCAACTCTCAGCCTGAGCGTCGAACCATTGTGGCCGCTATTATGCCCATCCTAATATGTCATACTGTCCTAAACCCGCACCGCCTAATCGGGCTCATTCTGGAGTTCCCTCTGCTCAAGTGGATCGGACGCGTGTCCTATAGCCTTTATATTTGGCAAACGCTATTTCTAGTGCCAGGCATTCGGCCGCTCGGTGCAATTCAGACCTTTCCGCTGGCTCTGATCTGCCCGATTGTTTGCGCAATTTTGAGCTACTATTTTGTGGAGAGGCCAATGATAGCGCTCGGTCATCGCCTTACCGGTTCTCTTGATCTCCGATGCGTAATCCACGGGATCCTGAGCGCCGGTTCCAGACGATCGTGAGCACTCAGTCCACGCGATCCTGAGCAGCGTTTCCACGCGATCGTGAGCACGGATTCCACGGGATCGTGAGCAGCC
>JBAQGU010001081.1:0-1504 GCA_049287975.1 Roseiarcus sp. | reverse complement strand
GCCATCCTCGGGCTCGCCATGTCCCTCGTCGTGACGCGCCTTTGCGCCAACGAGATCATCGTCGGGCTGGGATTCAACGTCGCCGTCGCCGGAGGGGTTCGCTTCCTCTTGAAGAGCGCCTACGGCGCCTCCGGCACATTCAATCCGTCCGGCGTAGTCATGTTGGCGCGCTACGACTTTCCCGTTGTCAAAGAGATCCCTGTTCTCGGCGCCATCGTCTCCAGCCAGGACTGTTTGACCTGGTTCGCCTGGGCGATGGTTCCCATGACCGCCTTCGTTCTTCATCGCACGCGGATCGGTCTGCGGCTGCGCGCGACCGGCGCCGCCGAGGCGACGGTGCAAGCGGTAGGCCTGAAGCCGTTGAACATTCGCGACGCTTCTTCCGTTTTCGCGGGCGCCATGGCAGGTCTCGCCGGGGCGCATCTTTCGATCGGGGTGGTCGGCTTGTTCAACGAGGGAATCACCGGCGGGCGCGGTTTCATAGCACTGGCGGCGTTCTATTTCGGCCGCGGCTCTCCTGCACGCACCGCGCTGGGGGCCATGCTGTTCGGCTTCTTCGACGCCGCGCAGATCCGCCTGCAAGGCCGGGGAATGCCAGCCGAACTCGTGCAGACATTGCCCTACCTCATCGTCATCGTCGTGCTCGTCGGCCTCGGATTCGCCGATCTCAGGCGCGCGCGGGAAGGGGTCGTCTGATGCCGCCATCCGCCGCGCAAACGAGCCAACCGGCGACGGCTTTGATTCTCGTCGATGTCACCAACTCGTTCTTTCTCGAGGGCATGCCCAACTACTATCCCGAGGCGGCGGCGGTCGTCGAACCGCTGCGACGCCTGCTATCCCAGGCGCGGGCCCATGGGCATATCGTCGTTCACTCGGTCGAACAGCACTAGCCCGGTTTCGACGACTACGAATGGCGGAAGCTGCCGCGCCATCATTTCATCGGCGATCCCGATACGGCGTTCTACGAAGGGTTCGCGCCGGGCGCTCGCGAGGTCGTCATCGGCAAGCGGCGCTACAGCGCCTTCTTCGCCACGGATCTCGCGCTGTTCCTGCGCGAGCAGAGGATCGAGCGGGTGATCGTCGCCGGCGTGAAGACCAATGTCTGCATCCGGGCGACCGCGCAGGACGCGTTCGCCAACGGCTTCGACGTCGCCGTTCCCCTCGAGGCCACCAACTCCAACCGGCCGCATCTGGCGGCGGCCTCGCTGGAAGATATCGACCGCTACATCGGCAAGGTCGTGTCGCTCGACGCCGCGTTGGGCATGCTCGCATGACCTCGGTTGCGATAACGGGCTATGCGAGCCTCGACTATGTCGTTCGGCTGGATCGGACGCCCGTCGCCGACACGACCGCGACGATCCGGTCGCGTCCGCTGGATTGGCCGCGCCTCGGGGGATCGCCGGCTTACGTCGCCAGCGCGATGGTCGCCGCGGGCGTCGATGCGACGCCGATAAGCTGGGTGGCCGACGACGCCGATGGACGGCTCTATTGCGAAGCGCTCGCG
>JBAQGU010001080.1:0-6701 GCA_049287975.1 Roseiarcus sp. | reverse complement strand
ACGCTGACCCAGGTCGATTGCGGCGCCGCCCCGCACGATGAGCGCTTTTCGCACGCCTGGCGCTTCGTCAGCGACACCCCGCAGCCCCGCCTGCCGTTCAGCGGCGCCGACATCGTCGCGCGCGGTGTGGGGCCGGGGCAGCGCGTCGGCGTGGTGTTGAAGAACTTGCAGGCGCTATGGATCCGCGCGGGCTTCCCGCGCGAGCCGGAGGCGCTGGCGCGGCTGATTGACGAGGCGCTGAGGGAGTGAGGCGGCGCCCCGAGCGGTCCACCGGCCTCCAAGCTTTTGGCCAAGCCTTTCCAAATCTAAGCTGTTTCTCTCCAAGCTTTTCCAAAGATTCCTTTGGCGGTTTTGTGGGATTTCAAGCAGTTACAACAGATCCAAATCCATTGTTCGTATCCTCCAAACTTTTGTGGCCCGCGCCGGTCCCGGGCAGATTCGCCACCCCGGAAGCGATGCGCATTTGGCTTGGATGACCCATGGCTTTCAGCCTAGCATGATTTCGGATATACTAAGCAGAAATCCGCCAGTTTTAATGATTTAAGAAGGTGTCACAGCGTTCGACACGATGACCACGCGCCTTCGCCGCATCGGCAAAGCGGTCGTCGAAGGCCACGAGCTTCATTGACGCTGACCGACCTGCCGGAGCTCGCGCCCCCGCAACCGTTCAGCGCAGCTCTTGCTCGATGTACACGATTGATGTATATTGAGCCATGGCAGGTTTCGATCCCGAGAAACGGCTTCAAACGATCAGGGACCGTCGGCTGGATTTTATAGATGCGATCGCGCTGTTCGATGGAAGAGCGTCGCTCACGGCGCCGTCAAACAGGAACGACGAGGAACGATACAAAACAATAACGATCGGGAACGATGGCAAATGCTACTCGGTAATATGGACCTGGCGCGACGGCGATCGGTGGATAATATCTTATAGGAGAGCGCATGGCGACGAAACGCGAAGGTATCGTGAGCATGTCGGTTGACGACGCCAAGGCGGCGGTCCAGCGCGGCGAAAGCCGGAGCGACTTCGAGGCCGTCGGCAGAATGAGCAACGAAGAAATCGAAAGGCAGGCCGCCGACGATCCCGAGGAACGTGATTGGGATTGGGCGAGCGCGACGCTGGAACTGCCCAAACCGAAGGTCGGAATTCACATCAAGCTCGACGCCGACATCATCGAGTTTTTCAAGAAAGAGGGCAGCGGTTACCAAACGCGCATCAACGCCGCCCTCAAGTCGTTCGTGAAGCACGCGAGGAAGAAGCGGGCTTGAAGTCGGTCGGCGCGGCGGACGCGAAATCCGCGGCGAAGCCCGGCGCGGCGCCGTAGGATCGAACTCGTCCGGATCTTCGACGCCGCGCTCTATTCCGCCAAGGCGGTGCTAGCGGGGCGACGTATGGGAATTCGTGACCGACAACCTCGGGTGAGGGATGCCAACAAGCGTGAGGTTACACGATCCAGGTTAGATCAAACGTCACGCCAATTCGACGCGTAGCTTGCGGCCGACTGCGCTGGCCGCGCGGCGCAAGGTGCTGAGGGTGACAGACGGGTTGTTTGGATCGAGCAGACGGTCGAGCTGGCGACGGTCGGTGCGCATGAGCGCCGCCATGGCGGTCTTGGTGAGGCCCTGCGCCTTCATCGCCTCGCCAATCTGCCACGCCAGCACGCGCTTGATGGCGATTTCTTCGGCGTCCTCGAGCAAGCCTTGGCCGGCAAGAAAATCATCGAATGTTTCTTCGCTGATCCGGCCGTTGGATTCCTTGCCCATCATTCGATCTCCTTCCTGCGTTGGTTGGCCAAGTCGATGTCTCGTTGGGGCGTCTTCTGGGTCTTTTTGATGAAGCCATGCAGCAGAACCATGTCGCCTTTGGCGATACAAAAGATGACGCGGCCAATCGAGCCGCCGCTCAGATCGCTGCGGACTTCCATATCGTATCCAATCGCGCGCCTGACTCCGTCCTCGAGGCCCAAGAGCCCTTCCCGAACCGCTTTGCGGCCCGTGGGCGTCTCGTAGAATCGTGCCTGCAGTTTCTTGAGCGGCCGCATAGAGGCGAGGATCGTGTCAAAAAAGACACGTCCTGTCAAGCTTCAACCGCTGCGAATGAGCTGCGAATGCGCGTCCGCGAAAACGAACGAGTAGATCGCGTTGGTGTCGAGATAGAAACTCACCGCTCTTCTTCGCGCATCTCGCGCACGAGCGTCACGGAGTCGGCGCCGAGGCTGGGACGCGTCAAGGCTCGCTTCCGCATGCCTTCGAGATATTCGTCAGTCAGCGGCTTCGGTTCCCGTGGCTTCGTTTCGGCTGGCGTCGGCGTGAGCGCGACGACGGGCCGCCAGTCGCGAGTGATCGTCACGATTTCCCCCGTCAATGCTCCATCGACGAGACGGGCGAGCTGTTCCTGAGCCTGATCGAGCGAATAGGCGCCCATGCCGGGCCTCCAATGTCTGGCGCATCATACGGGGCGGGGAAAGCGCCGACAAGCGCGGCGCCCCCCGCCCGGGCTGCCTCGCCGCCCCCAAGCCCCGCGAAAGCTCCCGCCGCCATCCTCTCGTCCGAGGGGCGCGCCATGGGCGCCGCCCCACTTTTCGGGCTGCGAGAGGCGGACAACGGGGATTATCGTCGCCCTTTGACCCACACCGGACGTCGTGGAATTCGATGAAGGCCCCCCAGTCCTTGTGCAGAGCCAACGTTTTTTGGTTTGATCCGAGTTTATATTTGGCCCCACGCTTGAACGAGCAACTTGTCGATCAATATCGTGTCGGGGTCCTCGAGATGGGCGATGAGAGCCTTGCGGTGACTGTTCAATTGCTCCTCGCTCAAAGCGCCGGAACTGATCACCTTGTCATGCAGGACATCCAGTAACGACAGCAGGTGAGTGCGTCGGTATTCTCCGGAGTTGATAGTACCCACATGGATTTTGACCTGAATATTCTTGACCCCTGCGCTACGTAGATACCCGACCAATTCTCGGCCGACATAGGCATTTCCGCCGTTCGCGTGGAATGCGGCGTGAAAAGCATCGAGCAAAGCAGTCCATGACGGATGCAAGGGCACGCAGGTATAGGAAATGTCGTCAACGTCTTCGAGAGCGATTGTTCCCCCCGGCCGTAGTAGCGATATCATTTCCTGCAACAGAGCCGGGCGCGTCGGAACGTTGATCATCACCAGCCGTTCATGCACGAAGTCGAACGCAGCTTTTGACAGGCCGGTGTTCAAGGCGTCGCCTCGCATGATCTCGACATTGTTCATGCCGCGCTGAGCGATCTGGGACCGAGCCATCGTGACAAATCGCTGCTCCCGTTCCAACCCGACAACTGAGCCCGATGGGCCCACTCGCTCCGACAGGAGGTTCAAAATGCCAATCGGGCCGCAACCTATATCGACCGCGCGCCAGCCGGGCTCAATATTGATTTGATCCAAAAGCCACCGCGACTGAACCTCGAATTCAGCCGCCTGCGCAACCAGGCGCTCTTGTTCAGTCTGAGTCCCTCCGAGCACGTATGGGTCAGATTGTTCCGACATCTCGACGCCCCCGCCCATGACTGCCACGCAAATCTACACCGATTTTTGGCGCGGGCGAAAGGGTCGGGATGGCTGCTGTCGGGATGGCCCCAAAGCGGCGCATTTCTGCTTCGCCGGCCGCGATCGGCGAGCGCGGCTACATCAGGCGTGCGCTCAGACCGGCGGGGTTTCGTCGCCGAGGTCCCAGTACAGCCCCGCCATCATCGCCAGACCCTCGCGCGCGATCGCTTTGGGCAGGTGTTCGTCGGGCGCGTGCTGCGAACAGCCGGGGTAGGAATGCGGAACCCAGATCGTCCGCAGGCCCAAGAGATCGGAGAAAATATCGTTGGGCAGCGACCCCCCGATATTGGGCAAAACGGCCGGTTTTTTCCCCGTCGTCCTCGCGATCGACCGAGCCGCCCATTCGACCCAGGGATCCCTCGGATCGAGCCGGGTCGCGTGAAAGACCGAGTCCCTCGCCTCGCTGATCTTCACCATCCGGAAGCCGTGGCGATCGAGATGGCGGCGCAACGCCGGCACGACGTCGTCGACGTCGACGCCGGCCACGAAGCGCAACTGGCAGCACGCCCATGCGCTCGGCGGCACCGCGTTCACCGGCGCGTCCGGATTTCCGCACTTCATCGCGAGAACGTCGAACGAGCACCACCCGAATACCTGCTCCGCACGGCTCAAGCCGGGCTCGCCACAATGCGGATCGATTTCCGGCGCCTGCTCGCCGCCGTCGATCTCGCAATCCGCGAGCGCCTCGCGGACCCCCTCGGGCAATTCCTTCGGCGTCCATTCGGGAATCCGAATCTGGCCGGTCGGCGATGTGATCGACGCGATCGCGTGGGCGAGCTGGATCGCGGGATCAGAGAGGATGCCGCCCCAATTGCCGGAATGATGGGCGCCGGCGCGCGCCCTGATCTCGAGCTCGAAGTTGTAGGCCCCGCGTGAGCCGAGAAACAGCGTCTGCCGACCCAACCCGAGGCGCGGGCCGTCGGAGGCGATCAGCACGTCGGCGCGAAGCCGTTCCCGCTGATCGGTGCAAATCTCCCGCAGGCCGGGCGAGCCGATTTCCTCGCCCATCTCGATCAGGAATTTGGCGTTGAAACCCAGCCGTCCCCGTGTTTGCAGCACCGCGCGAAGCGCAGAGAGATTGACGAGGCATTGCCCCTTGTTGTCCGCGACGCCCCGGCCGTAGAAACGATCGCCGATCTCGGTGAGCCGCCAGGGCGAAGTCCCCTCGGTCCAGCCGCCGTCCATCCCGCGGACGACGTCGCCATGCGCGTAGCCGAGGATCGTCGGACGCGCCGGGTCCTCGAGGCGCTCGGCGAGGAGAAATGGCCCGCTGGCTTTGGCGTGGGTAAAAATCTCGCAGGAAAAGCCCAACTGCTCGAGCATCGGCCGCATCTGCGTCGTCAGATATTCATGCAAGGCAGCGGCGCTCGCAGGGTTTTGGCTCTCGGTCGGCGCGGCGACCAGCGCTGCGAGATCGGCTTTGAATTGCCCGGAGTCCAGGCAGTCCCGAGCTCGGGCCGCCGCGGCCTCCCGCCCCGCCTCGAGGAAGTGAGGAAACACGGCCGGCTCGCTCATTTTCAAAGTCCTCGAGCGGCTTCAGACCAGCAGCGCCGCCTGACGGCTCCGCACCGATGCTTCGATGGCTTTCACGCCTTCTAGGATCGCATCGGCATTGTCGACCATCCAGTCGCCGTCGTGCTTGTCGAGCATTTGGCGGAGCAGCTCCGCACGGCCGACCAGCCCCATGTCGCACTCCAGCAAACGCTGAAGCGTCGGCGCCTCTTGTCGATAGCGTTGCGTCATTCTGTCGGTCTCGGGAACCGGCTGCGCCCGGATCTGTCCCTCCAGCGATCCGATCGCCTGCGAAAGCCTCTCCAGCGTCTGCGCGCCCGCGACCGCGTCGGCGTCGGGGCGCGGCTTTTGGCGCGTGGGCGGTGGAAGATGAAGGCGCCGATAGGCGCTCTCGGCGGTCTCGACCTCAGCGCGCGCCTGCCCCAGCAGCCATCCCACCTTGGCGCGAACGGTCAGGTCGTCGGCGCGAAGCTGGTTCTCTAGCCGATAGGAATTGTAACCCCAGCCGTAGAACAAATTCACCGCGATTCTTTCGAGCGCGTCGAGGTCGTCGAAGTCGAAGTCGGCCATGGCTGTTATTTGCTCAATCCGGTTTCCGCGCCGACGGGGAAGAACCCGACGGGCTGCTGTCCGCCGATCTGGAAGGGCAGGCCGACCGCGGCGTTGGGCGCGGAAACCAGACCCTTTTCCGCCATTTTCAAAGCCAGATAGTAGCGGACGGATTCGATCGGTGTCAGACCCAGGGCCTGCAGCGAGATCAGCTCGCGCATCCGGTCGTCCTTGGGCAGAATGAGAATCTTCAGGTCGTTGAGCATGATGCCGTAGGTCTTCAAGAAGTCAGTCAGATGAGATTTGACGCCTTCGCGCAGCTCGTTGATGTGCTCGTTGATGTTTTCCAGCTTGGTGACCTGCACCACTTGATTGATGGCTTGTTCGATGGCGGGCCCGGCGTAATCGGCGACTTCGCGCGTATCGATGACCTGACCGTTGAACGGCAAGTGGGTGATCAGATCCAGCGCCGCCTCCTTGCTGTCGACATGAATGTAATAATCGACCTGATAGGCCACCTCCGCCATCTCGGCGCTGGTCGCGATCCCCTTGCTGCTGACCAGCAGCTTCGAGCGATTGACATAGATGACTTCATAGACCCATGGCGAATTGCCGCCGAAGAAGCCCTGAACTATCGAGCCGACCAACGGCTTGTCCGGCGTGATCAACGGGTATTGCCCGGTTTCGTAAACGTTCAGGACCGCGCCGCGCGATTTCAGCACGCAAAAATGATTGCTCTCGACCGTCAGCAACGATCCCGAGACGATGCTTTCATCGACAATCTTGACCGCGACGTTCTTGGTTCCGAGCATGTCGGTTCCGTCGCGCAGCAGCGATGTGATGACTTGTCGGGTGATCGCCATGGAGTTCTCTTTTTCCTTCGAGGGAACAGGTCGCGTCGCGAAGTTTCATGGCCTCCCGACGCCGGAGCAGGGGGCCGAGCGCGCGAACTTACACTGAGCCCGACGCTGCCGATAGCCCTGCGTATGAGCGCAACCGGCGTTCGGACGGCTACCGAGGGGGGAAGGGGACGCCTCGCTCATTGTCGACCTCGCCAGTCG
>JBAQGU010001079.1:0-4174 GCA_049287975.1 Roseiarcus sp. | reverse complement strand
CAGCGTAATCGCGGTCGGCTCACGGTCGCCACCGCGACGGCGGCCGACGACGAGCGCACACGCTCGGTCGCCGCGTTCCGTCGCCGCACCCAGCGTCTGAAGGGACATGGGCACCAGGAGTCGAAGGAGAAGATCGCGCGCGAGATCGTGCTGCCGGAGACGATCACCATTCAGGAACTCGCCAGCCGCATGTCGGAGCGGGCCGTCGACGTCATCAAGCTCTTGATGCGTCAGGGCCGCATGGTCACCCTGACCGACACGATCGACGCCGACACCGCGCAGATCATCGCGGAGGACATGGGCCATACCGTCAGGCGGGTGGCCGAGTCCGACGTCGAAGAGGGCCTGTTCGATACTGCCGAGGACCTGGGGGCTCCCGTTTCGCGCCCGGCGATCGTCACGATCATGGGGCACGTCGACCACGGCAAGACCTCGTTGCTCGACGCGATCCGCCACGCCAACGTCGTCGCGGGCGAGGCCGGCGGCATCACGCAGCATATCGGCGCCTACCAGGTCACGGCGCCGGGGGGCGCAAAGATCACCTTCATCGATACGCCGGGCCATGCGGCCTTCACCGCGATGCGCGCGCGCGGCGCCAAGGTCACCGACATCGTCGTGCTCGTCGTCGCCGCCGACGACGGCGTCATGCCGCAAACGATCGAGGCGATCCGGCACGCCAAGGCGGCCCATGCGCCCATAATCGTGGCTATCAACAAGATCGACAAGCCCGAATCGAATCCGCAGCGCGTGATGGAGGAATTGCTGCAGCATGACGTGCAGGTGGAAGATTTCGGCGGCGAAACGCTGGCCGTCCCGGTGTCCGCCACGAAGCACACGAACCTCGACAAACTGCTGGAGGCGATCGCGCTACAGGCCGAATTGCTCGACCTCGTCGCCGATCCCGATCGCAACGCCGAAGGCACGGTGATCGAGGCCCGCCTCGATCGCGGCCGCGGCCCCGTCGCCACCGTTCTGGTCCAGCGCGGCACGTTGCGCGTCGGCGCCCTGGTGGTCGCGGGCTCGCAATGGGGCCGCGTACGCGCCCTGCTCGACGACAAAGGCGAGGCGGTGACCGAAGCGCGGCCCTCGACGCCGGTCGAGGTCCTCGGCTTTTCTGGCGCACCAGAGGCGGGCGACCGCGTCGCCGTCGTGGAATCGGAAGCGCGTGCGCGCGAAATCACGGAATATCGCGAGCGCCAGAAGCGCGAGAAGCTCGCCGCGCGCGGCGGCGGGATCGTGCGCACCTCGCTCAGCGACATGATGAGCAATCTGAAGACGGCGGGCCGGAAGGAATTGCCGATCGTCATCAAGGGCGACGTCCAGGGCTCGGTCGAGGCGATCACCGCCGCGATCGAGAAGCTCGGCAACGAGGAAGTCATGGCGCGCGTCATTCACGGCGGGGTCGGCGGCGTGACCGAATCGGACGTGACGCTCGCCGAGGCGTCCAAAGCCGTGATCATCGGCTTCAACGTGCGCGCGTTCAAGGAAGCGCGCGATCTGGCGGAGCAGCAGGGCATCGAGATTCGCTACTACAACATCATCTACAATCTGGTGGACGATGTGAAGGCGGCGATGTCGGGGATGCTGGCGCCGACCTTGCGCGAAACCATGCTCGGCAATGCGCAGATTCTGGAGGTTTTCTCGATTTCCAAGGTCGGCAACGTCGCGGGCTGCCGCGTCACCGACGGCGTCGTGCAGCGCGGCGCCCATGTCCGCCTGATCAGGGACAGCGTGGTGGTCCACGAAGGCAAGCTTTCGACGCTCAAGCGCTTCAAGGACGAGGTCGTGGTCGTTCAGGCCGGCCAGGAATGCGGCATGGCGTTCGAGAACTACCAGGACATGCGCAAGGCCGACGTCATCGAATGCTATACCGTAGAGGAAATCCGCCGGACGCTGTGAGCGTGGCCTAGAGGAGTTGGAGGATGCGAGGAAGCGTCACCCGCGCCGCCGAAGGCTTTGATCGCCGTGCGTTCACGGTGGACGAAGTTCTACGCATGCAGGAGGCGGGCATCATTTCGGAGGACGAGAATTTCGAGTTGATCGAAGGCGAGATCGTCCCGATGCAAGCGAAAACGCACGTGCACGAATTGTTGAAGTCGGCCCTCACTATTGACGTTGTGAAGGCGCTGCCGGACCGGCTGTGGGTCGGCGTCGAGACGACGATATATTTGACGCCCAACACCTTCGTCGAGCCGGACTTGGTCGTTTATCCGCGAGGCTTGAAGCTCGAGACCGTCAAAGGCTCGGACATCGAACTGGCGATAGAGGTCGCTCTGACGAGTCTGGCGTATGATCGAGGCGTGAAGTCGAGGCTCTACGCGCGGCACAGGGTACGCGAATTCTGGGTCGTCGATGCGGCGCAGCGGCGAACCTGGGTTCACACGGGTCCGAAGGGCGACGGCTGGAGCAGCGTGATCGAACTGGGACCGGAGGAAACGCTCGCCTCTGCGGCGCTGCCCGGTTTCGCGTTGCGTCTGGGCGAAGTTTGAGGAGTTTGACCCTGCGGTTGCTCGACCCGACGCGTCGGCCCCGTTCCCACCTCAGATCGTAACCGACGGCGTCCCGGCGCCTCCTCCTCGAGCTTTTTGTGACCCCGACCATGCCTCGTTCCGATTCCAAATCCGCCAACCCCTCGCATCGCCTCGAGCGCGTCGCGGAATCGATCCGGCACGCCTTGGCCGAAATTCTGTCGCGCGGCGATGTCGCCGATCCCGTGCTCGAGCGCCAGGTCGTGACGATACCCCGGGTTCGCATGTCGCCTGACCTCAAGCTGGCGACCGTCACGGTCATGCCGCTGGGCGGAAAGGACATGCAGAAGACGCTCGCGGCGCTCGCACAGCACAAGAAGGAGCTGCGCATGCTCGTCGCCCATCGCGTCAACCTGAAATTCGCGCCGGAGCTGCGTTTCAGCCTGGACGAGACTTTCGAGGCACAAGCCCGGATCGACGCAATTCTGCGAACTCCGGAAGTCGCGCGCGACTTGCGCGACGACCAAAACGAGGATTCGAATTGAACGAAGACCCGCAATTGCAAGCCGTGCGCGTTGAAGACGCGCCCGAGGCGCCCGCTCGCGCAAAACAGCGCGAACAACGCCGCTCGACGCGCGCCGAGGTCAACGGCTGGGTCAATCTCGACAAACCGGTCGGCGTCACCTCGACCCAAGCGGTCGCACAGCTCAAATATCTCTTCAACGCCAAAAAGGCGGGCCATGCCGGCACACTCGACCCTTTGGCGTCTGGCGTCTTGCCGATCGCTCTCGGCGAAGCGACCAAGACGGTTTCCGTCGTCCAGGACGGAACCAAGGCCTATCGCTTCACGATCCGATGGGGCGAAGAGACCGACACCGACGACGCCGAGGGCCAAATCGTCGCGAGATCCGACGTTCGTCCGTCGGCGAGCGAGGTCGCGGCGATGTTGCCGCGGTTTCTCGGGGCGATCCAGCAGACCCCGCCGACCTATTCGGCGATCAAGATCGGCGGCGAGCGCGCCTACGATCTCGCGCGCGGGGGCGCGGAGTTCGAAATCGCGCCGCGCGAAATCGTCGTTCATCGCCTCGTTCTCGTCTCGAGCGAACCGGATCAGGCCATTTTCGAGGCCGAATGCGGCAAGGGCGCCTATGTCAGGGCGATCGCCCGCGATCTAGGTCGGACGCTGGGTTGTCACGGCCATGTCGTGCTGCTCAGGCGCACTCGCGTGGGACCTTTTTGGGTCGATCGCGGTCGCGGCCTGGAGGTCTTGCGCGAATCCGCCGAGGCGCGCGCGACGGCGCTGTTGCCGATCGAAGCCGGCCTGTCGGAACTGACCCGGGTTCCCACCGACCGCGCGGGCGCCGCGATTCTGCGTCGAGGGCAGAAACTCCTGCTGCGCGGCGCCGTGGCGCCTCTGGAAGGTCCAGCCTATTCGGTCTGTCTGGGAACGCCGATCTCGGTCGGCGTCGTCGAAGGAGGCTATTTCATCTCGACTCGTGTTTTCAATTTGCCGAACTGAATGGGGCGCGGGCGGCTGTAGCCGCGCTCGCTGAACGCCGCCGCGAGGACCCTGCCCTTTCGTCATGGCCGGGCTCGTATGGGGGCTTTTTTGTCAATAGGGCACGGCGCTTTTTTTCGGCCCGTTCCCGGGCCTCGATCTCTTGGGCAGCGCCGAGATGTCGGTGAGCGGAGCCTTGTCAAGGCCG